>CADBNP010000150.1 GCA_902796095.1 uncultured Aeromonadales bacterium
GCGAAAAGGTGGAGAACAGTCTGAACGGACTGCTGTCAAAATATGTATCAATAAGAGATTTCTCCACTAAAGCTCCGAAGGAAAACTGCTATCACGGGTTCATAAACGGACTGCTTGTAAACGGGGCATCTCTGATTAAGGAGCAGAAATCCAATTTTGAATCAGGAAACGGATATGTGGATTTGATTCTCCTTTCAGCAGACAAAAAGACAGTAACTGTACTTGAACTGAAACAGACAGAGAATGAACTGGATGACAGAATAACGATATCAGAGAATGCGGTAGAGCAGATAATAAGAAAAAAATATGCAGATCAGTTTAAAGAAAACAGAATGATACAGTCAGTCTTTGCCTGTGGAATATGCTTCTGGAAAAAAATCTGTTCTGTCACTGTTCAAAAACTGAAATAGTATTTGCCTGACTGGAGCATTTTGATTTTGGTCTGAAGAGACACATCAATGTACAGAAACACTATGTTCTATAATAAGTAACAATAAAACAATATAATTACATTAAATAGTTATAATCTATTTTTCTGGATTTTTACAACAAAACACAATAACACACTACACTATATCACTATAAAAACGTACATAGTTACAACCTGACAGTCATCTGCCTGATCAACGTTATGTCTAAGATCAGAAGCAACAGGCACGGTACTCGTATTCACAATCTTCTCAATAAGGTCGAAGTCATATTCGTCCACTGGGATTACTTGCCTGTCATCCAAATTCATGATGTCACCAGGTGATATACCAAAAGAGGATTCCGGATTTCTGAAAGAGTCATGCTCCAGTGATCTTACGTCAACGGCCGCTGTATGTATTGTAATCTCTGATCAGCCGTCCGGCAGGCCAGATTCTCATCATGGTCATCACATGATGAATCCAGGGAGCTTTATGTTTCATGGTAATCTTTCCCATAAGCCGGTCATACTGAATATATACTCCCTTCATTCGTTCCAGCTGCTTGGCGTTGCATTTCTGTTTCCTGCAGACAGTACCGAGAGATTTCACGAAATTCTCAAATGAATGATATGCAGTTTCAGCCTCATCCTTTGTACAGTACCTGTTACGGCAGTGATAGTAGGTTGCAGCACTCAGATCCGCATCCTTAAGCAGCAGAAGAAGCATATTGGCTACACGCATGATCTTCCCTTCAAGTTTGACAAACTCTGTGGCGTTTTTATCATAATCCTTTCCATAAAACATTCTGTTGGAAGAAACGAAAAATTCCCGGTAAACCAGATCATACGCACCTCCGGTAAGAGAAAGATCAGTGTATTCCCTGTAGTCATACCCTGCTTCCTTGAGCTCATATTCAAGAAATGGAATGATATACGCACCGAGAACAGCGTTATACTGAAGGATTTCGTCAACCGTAAGACTGGTAATTTTCCCGTAAAGTTCGGAAACAGAAGTCATGAGACTGCGATGAGATGAAAAATCAAACTTCCCGACATAGGTGCGATCTTTCACCCGGCTGCTGATAACGTACTTGACTGTGTTGATGAAATCAATCTGGCGATCAATCATGTACTCATTAACAAATGTTTCATACTGGGTGTTTTTGTAAATCTGAGCCATCGCGTTGTTTCGCTCAATCCAGGCTCGTTCCTGCTCCTTAACAGTTTCCTCATTGCAGAATCCTGCCCTGCAAAGTTCACGAAGCTCATTGTAGCGATCCGCAAATGCAAGATTATGAATATCTGAGAAACGTGCATAGACAGGCGGATTTTCAGTAAGAGTCTGCTGCATTACTGAAGCATAGGAATCCTCAATCATAAGCAGATCCATTGCCAGGCTCCCGAGCAGAGCACTGCTCACACGGGTAATGGAATACTCGTCAGTGATCCCGGCAGAAGAAAGAATGGATCTGGTCAGATCCAGCTGTCTGAAAAAAGCGTTAACCGCAGTCTTCAGCTGCTCTGCCTGGAAGGAGTTATATTTGTGAGATGTCAGTCTGGCTATTTCCGGAATTACAGAACCCAGGAGAATTTCAGTTACCTGAGGATAATCTTCAGAGCTAAGCAATTTTGAAAACTCCGCTGCACACTCCCTGAGGGAAGAATAATGCTTCTCCTTCAGACCTGCTGAGTAGTTTGGTTTCGGTTTCGGACTGGAGAAGTCTGACACATCCACAGTTGAGATCTGTTTTTTCTCCTCAGGTGAAAGAATATACATCTGGGAAGGAGGAGTCTCCAGCATGGCAAGTCTGATGGCTGGCGGAACATTAAGATCCTTGTACAGTTCATTCATGTCTACTGAAAGACCTTTTGTGGTGGCATCTTCACCTGTTTCAAAACTTACACGATGAACACCTATGTTGCTTTGTGGATATGCAAGTCTTGCAGCTCCTGCCATAAAAACGGCAAAGCAGGCACTGTAACAGTGGTTATTATCCAGGACGACTGTAGCAAAACCATTCCGATCAATCAGATCTGCCATCTCAAAGGATGCCAGAACATTTCCGCCGCCTGAATTCAGGACTACTGCTGTATTTCTGCCGTTTCTGTGGGTATTCTCGACAATGCGCTTAAAATTATCACCGTCCCCGTATTCAATTTCACCGGAAATAAAGTAAAAATCCGTATTTTCAGCATCATCGTAAATGATATCGGCAGCCTGAACAGCTCCGGGAAAAAGTGAAACGGCAAGAAAAGTAAGGAAAGAAATTCTGCTGTTCATAGAAGCAATCCCTGAAAAAATTCAATCACATACAAAGATCCGGAAAATTACCAAAATACCGCGAATCTCAAATAATAAAGTTTTGAAGCCGGACGAACAGCACTCCGGTCAGATGAAGAAAGCAAGTTCTGCAGTCATCCGCAAAGCATGATCCTGAAACTGAAATGACTGAGAAATCGTGTCAGAAAACTCATGAACAGCCTGCAGAACCTGATACAGCTTTGTTCATTCCATTCCGGTACAGAATAGCATCGCGGGCAGAGGTGACAGTATATCTCAAAAATCAAAATTTGGTTTGAGTTGACTCACATATTGCTGCAGATGGAGACCAGAATCGTGGCCATGAACATGAAAAAAAGGAAACTCAGTTTATACCTGCACTGGATCTGCATCGCTGGCAAGAGCGCAGCCATACGCCCTGTTTTATGGATCCGGTCTGGAACAACCCTCAAATTCAGCAGTTATGCTGCAGAATATCAGACAGTCTGCAAAAGTGCCTTTCGTATCAGGAGATGATGTTTGAGGAATTTCAGAAAGTTAAACATTCTTTGCTGCAGGAGTCTTTTTATTTGAGGCAGATCAGTGACAACAGGTCTTACTTCTTTTACCATTTGATAAATGATGGATGCTGTTCCTTTCACGCTTCCGCCAGTTTTCTCCTCTGTTTGTGTTTACTGTTCAGCAGTTCATTTCGAGGTCATCATGTTAAAAAAATCCGCAATCGCCATTGCTGTTCTTTCTGTCGCACTTTCAATTGCGACGTCTGCCGCTGTTTTTGAGGCAAACTCTGTGGGCAGGAACGAGGAAACTGCAGTTAAAAACGTCAAAGTCAGGGCCGTCAGAGACGCAATGCAGAAAATGGTAGATCAGAATTTCATCAAATCCCACGTTAAGGAGATCCGAACGGAAATCATCATGAAGTCCGATGATTTCATCATCGGAACGCAGATCAGTTCCAGCACTGCCACCGAATCCGGCAATGTAAATGTCAGTGCAAGTGTAGATGTTGACGAAAAGCGTCTTGCCGCCAGTCTGTTATGTCTTGGTGCTGATGTCAACGTCTTCTACCGTCCATCAGAACCGGCGAAATGCAATACCGGCGAGTCGTCAGGATCAGTTGCTGAAACAGCGGTCGCCACCGTTCCCGTCAACCAAGACGATCCGGTTATACGTCCGGTCTCTCCGAAACTCTTTGAGGACAGCGCGCCTTTCAACGGAACTCCTGTCACAGATGACATGAACACCGCAGCGGAACTCATGGTAGAAACGATGGTCAGCGCCGTTGCGTCAGCCATGAGACCGAACTCCGGCAACGTAACTGTGCAGCGGATGTTCAAATCGGAAGACGGGGGTGTTGTTTACGAACTGCTGGACAACAATATAAGCTTCCTGCGGATGAGTGCAAACACTGCAGTAAACGGTGATACTGTAGACACCAGCATGAAATTTGACGAGGAAAATTTGAAAAAGGTTCTGAAAAACATACCTTCTTTTCTGCATGACATGTTCAGGCACGCACTTGCCTCCTTCAGAATCCGGTATGATCCCCGCAGTGATACGGCGAAGCTGTCATATGAACTGAACGGAAAACTCAATCTTGGCAAGACGGAGTTTGAATGCAGGAACTCCAGACAAACGGTTACACTGTACGATCTTCTCGCAAGACCAGCCATGCTTTTTGATTTGAAGAACAGGATCGACAAGATTTCCGTTTACTCTCAGGACGGAAAATCCGTGCATAACTTTTACAATGCAGTTCTTGAGGTTCAAAACAGACCGGAGGTGAACATCGTCAGAATCGGAATGGAAAAATATGCCGGAAACACCGGGAAATTCGGTCCGATCACCATCGATCAGCCATCCCTTGAGTTTGTGTCGCGACGGGCCGAGGACGGAGGCGACAATCTTTTTGATTACGGCATCAGAAAAAGGATCATTGCTTTCACAGGTCTGGGCATGGAAATCAGAGATGCCGAACTGACACTGGGATTAAGAAATCTCAATCTGACAGGTCTGGCCCAATTATGCCACAGCACGGCAGAGAATCCGCTCACCGCTGTCTCATCAGTTCAGTGTTTAACAGGTGCTGTAAATACACCATTACTTGCAGACAGCATGAAGAACTTGTTCACAGAGACTTCCGAACTCGATCTGAATCTGAAGGCGAAGCTGCACAATCAGCCACTGGAATTTGCCGCCAGTGCCTATCTCGGAAATATTAATCCGAATGAAAGGAACGCCTTTGCAAACGCCCGTATTAAAGGCTATCTGAAAGTCGGAAGCGGAATATTCAGCATGCAGCAGTACCACCTTCAGGACATGGCTCCGTATGCCAGGGGATTTGCCGGAGATCCAAATGCGGCTGTGTACGAGTATGAGATCCTGTATGCTGATGGCAGACTGTCAATCAACGGCAATACAGTGTTCGGGCAGTGACGCAAACTGCTCCGGACTCGGGAGTATAGGCAGTCGCATCAGAAATGATCATTTAAGTTTTAATCTGCAGTAAAAATAAACTGTGGCTCCAATTTATGCTTCAGCTGCCTGAGTCTGTCAGCACACATCGTATTTTATGCAGGTTGAGGCAGGATCAACAGACCAGTTAACAAAACTGTTCCCGTCGTTCTGTTCAAGATTCGGATTCAAAATGATGGTGGCACCATTCAGCCCGTCGCTGTTAACTGCGGTAACAGTAATGACGCCTGCTTTCACAGAAATGCCGGCAGTATATTTGTTATTCAGGAAGTCATAGGACAGGTTCCATCCGCGCTGACCGAGAGAGATATCTGGTTTTTTGCCGCTGTTACAGTAAATGGGTGCCTCCTCCGGTCCGACGTCAAACACGCACAGCTCCACCTGCATCTTTACAGGGGAGGCACCAGACACAACCTCGTTGAATTTTGCTCTTGCCGTGTATTTTGCGTATGCCGGTAATCCTATCGAGCCCAGCACCAGTGCGTGAACTGCCGACGCATTTACGGTGTTCTCTGCAACTGACGTGGTGCTTAAGGAGAGGGATGCCGCCAGAAAAGCGACCTTCGCAGAAGTGAGAAATTTTCGGTTCATTTTGGCTCCGGCATACATGATTCATCTGCCTGCGACCATCCGCAGGAAATCAGTTCCTGCGAGGCGCCGGCTGAAGTTGAAGTATATCCTTTTATGTCAATGTATCACAGAGGAGCGGTCAGATATTCCTTTGCAGTCACAAATCAGGCAGAAACCTCATTTTTGACTGACGCATCAGGGCCTGGCTCAGGATTGTTCATGCTGCCGCGCCGTTGTAGATTTTCATGATCCGCCGGGTATCTTCATGATTAGAAATACACAGCCACAGCCACAGATTTATGATTGGAAAATCCGGTGCACCCTGTTATGATTCTTATCAACACGATTAAACCTGCAGAATATAGCAGAAATTTCTCACGTGACTGATACAGGGATACGGAGTCTTTGACATGAACAGTAATGAGTCAGACAGCAGAAAAAAGTCAGTAAAACCAGTTCTAATCATATATCTGTTCGGAACCGCAGTTATAATTGCTGTTGCCATTATGCTGTTCCTGTTTAATATTCCGGGTACCGGCAACAATGCAGTACATATCGATAAATCAAATTTTTCGACGCACAAGTCAGCGACTTCCGGAAATAGCGGAGGATCAAAAATGTTTTCAGGAAAGAAAATCGTAGGGAAGAAAATCAAAAAGGAAGATATAAGGGAATTCTTCTTCACCTATGATTCATCAACAAATCCCCCGTATTTTCAACGCTACAGACTCTATAGAGAGAACGGAGATTATTTTTTCTACCATGAAAAAAGAGAAGGAGATCACTGGCCTCTGACACAAAAGGACATTTCTGTATCCGGTACCAGAAAGCTTACCGATGAAGAGTTTTTAAAATTCTACATTCTTATTGAAGGCGGCACAGTCGAAAAAAGAAAAGAACATTTAGAATCCGGAGGTTCGGGTCCATGGCTGTTTCTGTACTGGGACGGTGACCGGGACGTTTATCAGGAATACACCTTTGAATCGTATGACAGGCAGAATAAGTTTCAGAAACTCTGCGAAGAATACGCAGCTGCCACAGAGGAGACGGCAGCATGAAGAGACTAAAATAATCCTCAGACGCTCTGCGCTGAAGATATCGGAAAAGTATGCTGCGGATCAGAATATCATGGCTCACCGCAAATAGCACCCATGACTGGATCTGCAGAATTTAACAGTCTGACAGCAATATTTAAAATCAGGATCTGTTCTTCCAGGAAGATTCTGCCGGAACAAACCTGACTGCCGCCACCTGCCGTTTGGTATATGCAGGCTGAAGAATGGAGCTCTCCTGAACAGATTCTCCTGTCGCAAACCATTATTCAACAGGAGAAATCCGTACAGACTGAAGACACCACAATCAGTGACAGACTGAATCACCCATCAAAAAACCATTCAGTAAAAAGTTCATGAATTGCTCAACTTATACACCGGATCTCAGTCTCCTTTAAGAAAATCGTCAATGCTCTTCTTTTCTTC
The DNA here is from genome assembly GCA_902796095.1 of uncultured Aeromonadales bacterium. GTDB lineage: Bacteria > Pseudomonadota > Gammaproteobacteria > Enterobacterales > Succinivibrionaceae > UBA2804. Next base: position 7,214 of record CADBNP010000150.1, read on the forward strand.
CTTTTTCTGATCTTTATTATTATCTTCTGAAAAAAGAGAGCCGAAAATATCATTGAAACTGAGGGACTGCGGCTCCTGCCCCCGTGTCGAACCGGAAACATCATGATCAGAAAGAGACGGATCAATAACATGATCCGGTTTGTTAGCGGCAGGATCAGATACCGCCCTGCTCTGTTCCCGATTGTCATCTGTTTTGCGATCCGTTCTCTCAGGCACAGTATTCACAGCTTCCGCATCTGACGGCTGATTTTCATTTCCGGTGCGGGTATCTCCGGAACTTCCGGATATGCC
>CADBNP010000151.1 GCA_902796095.1 uncultured Aeromonadales bacterium
ACATATCCGGCGTCACTGACATGAGCAGTATGTTCAGCGGTGCCTCATCCTTCAACCAGGATATCGGTTCATGGGACATATCCGGCGTCACTGACATGAGCAGTATGTTCAGCGGTGCCTCATCCTTCAACCAGGATATCGGCTCATGGGACACATCAAATGTCGAAGACATGAAAGGAATGTTCTACGGAGCAATATCCTTCAACCGTGATATAAGTTCGTGGAAAACTTCAAATGTCACACATACGGAAGAGATGTTTTGTCATGCATTCAGCTTCAGTCAGGATCTGTCACGCTGGGATATTTCAAGTTGTACCCATTTCCAAAGAATGTTCATGGGAGCTCTGTCCTTCTATGCCACCCCGGAAGTCAAAAACTGGATCTCCGGACGGAAAGAAAGTGAGAAAGAATATTTTCTCGCAGGTGCGGGAGCAGGTCTGATCCGAAATACACCACATCAGGTAACAGAACACCCGCTCGGATCAGCATAAGTATTCTAAAGCAGTTCTTATCACAGACCATGGATCCGGCTGGAGCATCTGAAATCAACGGTAAATACAAATAATAAAAGGTCTAATCCGGATCACCAAAAGTTTCAGAATCAGAATCTTTGAATCAGATCCTTCCAAAGAACAGGGAACACAAAACATGCAAAACACAGGAAAATACAAACCTGCCACCAGAGAAGAGCTGCTGCAGCTCGTAAGAGACAAGTCTGTTCTCCTTGGAGATATTGACACCTCCAGCGTCACTGACATGAAAGAACTTTTCAAGGACAGCGAAAGGGACGATTTCAGCGGAATAGAAACCTGGGACACCTCAAATGTCAGCAACATGGCAGGAATGTTCGCCGGAGCTTCTTCATTCAACCAGAACATTGGAAGATGGGACACCTCCAGAGTCACCAACATGCGCAGCATGTTCAACGGAGCGGCATCCTTCAACCAGGACATAGGATTCTGGGACACATACAGCGTTGCTGATATGGGTAGCATGTTCTGCAATGCAACATCTTTCAACCAGGACATCGGACGATGGAATACTTCCGGCGTAACAGACATGGGCTGTATGTTCTGCTGTGCCCCAAAATTCAATCATGACATTGGCAAATGGGACACCTCCAGTGTAACAAACATGACCTGTATGTTCTGCAATGCAACATCCTTCAACCATGACATCGGCAAATGGAACACCTCCCGTGTAACAAACACAAGCTTTATGTTCTGCAATGCTACATCCTTCAACCAGGACATCAGCTCATGGGACACATCAAAAGTCACCAACATGAACAGCATGTTCTGCAGTGCCACATCCTTCAACCAGGACATCTCAAGATGGAAAACCTGCAATGTAACAAACATGGGCTGTATGTTCTGCAATGCCACATCCTTCAACCATGAAATCAGCAAATGGAACACATCCAACGTCACAAACATGAACGGCATGTTCAGCGGAGCCGCATCCTTCAATCAGAACCTCGGATCCTGGGACACTTCAAAAGTCACCAACATGAGCCGAATGTTCAGCGATGCAACATCCTTCAACCGTGAAATCAGCAAATGGAACACATCCAACGTCACAAACATGAACGGTATGTTCAGTGGAGCCACATCTTTCAACCAGAACCTCGGCTCCTGGGACACTTCAAAAGTAACCAAAATGAGTCGAATGTTCAGCGATGCCACATCATTCAACCAGGATATAGGCTCATGGGACACCTCCCGCGTCACAGATATGAAAGGAATGTTCTGCGGGGCAATGTCATTCAACCATGATATTAGTTACTGGAAAACTTCAAAGGTCACCGATATGGAAGATATGTTTTGGAATGCATTCTGCTTCAACCAGGATCTGTCACGCTGGGATGTTTCCAGTTGTACCCGTTTCCGAAGGATGTTTATGGGAGCATTATCATTTTGTGCCACCACGAAAGTAAGAAACTGGATCTCAGGTCGGACTGAAACTGAGAAAGAACTTTTTCGCACAGGTGCCGGAGCCGGTCAGTTCAAGGGATGAAAGGCACCACATCTGCAGATTACCACATGAGGGGGGGCATCCAACCGTTAGCGGTATATCAGATGAACTCGTCTATGCTTCATGTTCTGTTCATCTTAATGTTCTTTCTGTCGGTAGAATATTCAAAATTTGTAAACAATACGATAAGGACAAAATTGAAATTTGATGAACCTTATAAGCGAAAAAAACCCTGGAAGAGACCAGGGTTCAACATACAACTTGGAGTTAATTATTATCTGGCGATCAGAGACCAGGTCATATCCGCATCCTTGACATACAGCGTATAATTGCCAACCTCTGAAACCTTAACGTCACCGCATTTAAACTCATTGCTGCATAGTGCATTTCCGCCTGCATCGCCCCAGACAGCTCCGCTCCAGCCGTCCTGCTCGGTAACCTTGAAGCGCTGGGATCCTTTGGTATCACCCTGACCGGAAAGAACAAGATCGATGGACCAGTCTCCGGTGCGAGGATTATATGTCATGGCGTCATGAACCCATGAATTTGAAGTTCCTGCAAAATACAGTGCGTCATGAGTCTTAGGTATCTCAATATCCGTTACAGGTACAACCTTAGCAGCTGTGGCAGAATCTACCTTGCCGTCATTAACAACATGCTTGATTTTGTAGTTTCCTTCAGCATCATAGGTGTGAGTTACTACGGCTCCGCTTCCCTTGGATCCGTCACCGAATGACCAGATATAGGAAAGCTTATCACCATCTGCATCAGTGGCTGTACTTGTAAATGTAACAGTGAGTCCGTCAGTGACAGCATCAAATGAAGCTACCGGAGCATGATTGCTGTCATCAAGCGGATCCAGAGCGTACTTCAGCTTGTAATCATTGATTTTAACTCTGTATTTGCCAACCTGAGAAACGAAGATATCACCGCAGACATCAGGATTTGAGCACAGTGTGTTCTTTGTTCCCTTGCCCCAGACGGTACCGTTCATATCAGCAGAATCATAGATTCTGAAGCGCTGCTTGCCGCCTTCATCAGATTTGCCGGTAAACTTGACATTAATCTCCCAGAGACATGTATCAGTATTGAAGGTAAACGGCTTTGCCGCCCACTTGGTGCTTGTTCCTGCAAAGTAGAGAGCAGGATTATTTGGCTTGCAAGGTTCCTTGACCTGAACTTTATTCTTGACACCAAGTTTCTTGCCGTCCTTCTTAACCTTAAGGGTTACCTTGTATTTACCGCTCTCGGCGTAGGTATGCACCGGATTAGCCTTGCTTGATTCAGTACCGTCACCGAAATACCAGCGATACTTAGCACCGGCGGCATCAGCAGGATCTGCAAAGGTAGTATTTGTGAACCGGACCTTGAGACCGCTCACTTCAGTGGTGAAAGAAGGAGTAAAATCAATAACGTCACCCTTCTTAACAAGCTTGAAATGATTGGTTCTGTCAACTGTAAGAGTATATTTGCCTACCAGGCCATCAATTTCCACGTCCTCACATGTCACAGTGTCAGAACAGAGGACTTTACCGTCAACCGTGCCATATATTGTACCGTTCCAGTCAGGCTGATCTGTAATCTTGAAGCGCTGAACTCCACCCTTGTCATCCTTGCCGTCAAGCTCCAGATCCAGAGTCCACGCCTTGAGACTCTCGCTGTAATTCATTTTGGTAAAGGATTTCCAGGAGGTGGTTGTACCAACATAGTAGCGATCACCGACGCACACTGCAGCATCAGGACTGTTCTTGCAGATACATGCAGTGCTCTCAGGAGCCTTTTCGCAGATGTCTACTGACTTGCCGCCGCAGAAACCGCTGTCGGAATCATCGTAGCAGATTGCGGCAGCCTTGTGAGCCTTAACAGTGATGCTGGCCTTTCCTCCTGCCACTGTAATCTGCTGACCGCCGCATTTGTCGTCCTGCTGCAGAATTTCACAGTACTCTCCGTCAGGAACAGTTACAGGAAACTCTTTGGTGACATCATTGTCGCCGGCGTTCAGTGCATAGAAGCCCTTTGTTCCTCTGTTGAACCAGATCACCTTGCCGTCAGCACCCTTGGATGAGACACCGAGACCGCGGGTTGCACGGGCAAAACCGACAGCATTGTTTACAATGGATTCACGGTGTTCGCAGTGCCAGCCGCCCTGGCAGCGATCAGTTCTGATAGGACCGGGCTGATTATGATAACTGAACTCATAGCCGGAATAGACCTGCCGGACGGTTCCGAAAGGATATGCCACCATAAAGGACTGGGCCAGCTGAAATGCCCATCCGTCTTTCTGATATGTCAGATACTGGGAACCTGCCGAAGATCTCTCATTATCATGATTTGCAACGAAAACCTCACTGGCATAGCCGGGGATCTGCATCCATGAATCATCCATGTTTATGAGGTGCTGCGGGTTGTAGATGTTATCCTGCATCTTCTCGCAGTATTTGAACTCAATTACAACGGAGTTTGGAACTTCAGTATACTGACTTGGATGAACCGGCTGATTTTCACCCGGGATTACCTCCATGTACGCAGGAGGATTGCCCGCCTTGCCAAGAATGGAAGCTACGTCGTCAGGCGTCATATGCTTCGCGGCATCGATTCTGAAACCGTATACGCCCATATCAAGCAGTTTCTGAAGATACGCGGCAATCTTGCCCCTGACATAATCATTTTCGGTCTTCAAATCCGGCATCCCTTCAAGATCGCAGTTTCTCACCGACCACGCATTACCGTAATCGATACCACCGCAGCGGAAATCATGGAAATCATCATATTTCATATCAGGATAGTTGCGATTGCTGAATGTGGATCCGCCGTAGCCCCTGCCATTGACTTCCTTAGAATCAGAAGCGCGCTGATTGAAAACGGCATCGGCAAATACCTTTACGCCGGCATCATTACAGGTCTTAATCATCTTTTTAAGCTGAGCTTCATCACCAACCATGGTGGTGAAATTATTGAAGTTGACAGGCTGATACACTGCCCACCAGACATCATCTCTGTTGATATGTTCTGCAGGCGGTGAAATCTGAACACCGTCATATCCATTAGGACCAAGAACCTCAGTACACTCTTTTGCAATATTGTCATATGTCCACTGGAACGGATGGACAATTATCAGTTCACCATTATCGAGCATAGCCTGGGCTACGCTGCTGAGAGCACAGAGTCCTGCAAGGACAGACAGTCTTAACGTATTTTTTGCAAATCGCATAAAAAACCCCGAAATTTTATAGTTATAAGTTATAAGTATTATCTAACCTGCCAGATTTTTAAAAGAGGCACAAATTTTGCTTTCCGTTTACAGGTCGTCTGAATTCTACTCAAGTACTCATACAAAACACAAAAAAAACTGCATATTTTGTTAAGCTCATCACATGAACAATTTTCATGCAGAACATTCAGACAAAAATAACAGAAAAAAAATCATTTAGAAAAAAGACGGGAAGAAAGATCACGGAAAATTAAGGCTGTAAAAGGAATCAGACGGACTGCAAGATTTCCCGATACGCAGTCTGACATCTTGTGACTCTATGAAAAAATGAGATTTATCTAACATTTTCCAAAAAGAACACCTCATTCAGTACACATTAAAAAAAATCAATCGAAGGAAGATGCATGTACTGTTTAGAAATGAAAAATCAGATTACAAAGAAAAGAAAAGATTTCTGGATCAACACTATTCCATAACAGAGCCATAAATCTGTCAGAAGTCTCGCCATATTCATAACTCACGGTACGGGACGCCATTCTGCAATTATCCGTTCACGGTTCAGGCATACCGTCCGAGAATTTTCTTCACATGCTCGGAGCCTGTAC
>CADBNP010000152.1 GCA_902796095.1 uncultured Aeromonadales bacterium
CTGCTCTGTAAACGAAAATGCCGCCGGATAACTTTCCGGCGGCATTGAGATTCTGTGTTTCAGAGAAAATTTATTTTCCCTGTTTGATTCTTGTCCACAGCTTGGTTACAAGCTTATTGATTTCTGTTGGAAGCACCTTGTTGACAAACATTTTATTTGCCATCTTGTCGGCAGGAATGTAAACATTAGGATCATCTCTTACTTCCGGATCAACAAGAGGAATGGCAGGTACTACCGCAACTGCATTGTGGGTGTATGATGACAGCTTGGACATAACATCAGGACGCATCATATAGTCAAGAAAGAGGTGTGCATTTTTAGGATGTTTGGCATCTGCAGGGATTGCCAGCATATCATAGTATATAAGACCGCCTTCGTCTGGAACCACATATTTTACCCTGATGCCGTTCTTTGCCTCATTTGCACGATCCGCACCCTGAAGTATATCTCCGCTCCAGCCTATGGCAATGCATATTTCACCGGTGGCAAGATCTGTTATGAACTGTGACGAGTGAAAATAGCGTATAAACGGACGCATCTCCATGAGTTTTGCTGCAGCCTTCTTATAGTCGTTAGGGTTCGTGCTGTTTTCCGGAAGTCCCAGGTAGTGCAGGGCAGTGCCGATTATTTCAGTCGGAGCGTTCAGCACAGCCACACCGCATTGCTGCAGTTTGCTGATATTTTCCTTTTTAAAGAGAATATCCCAGGAATTAACCTTGTAATCAGGACCGAGGGCTTCGGCTATCTTGTCAGGATTGTAACCGATGCCGGTGGTTCCTACCAGATAAGGTATTGCATAACTGTTGTCAGGATCAAGATCTGACAGAAGTTTCATCTGCACAGGATCCAGATTGCCGTAGTTTTTGAACAGACTTTTGTCCAGTTTTCTGAATATATTAGCCTTAATCTGGCGGGCAAGAAAATCAGATCCTGGTCCTACCACATCATAGCCTGAATTGCCGGCCAGCAGTTTTGCTTCCAGAAGTTCATTGGAATCATACACGTCGTATACAACCTTGATCCCGGTTTCTTTTTCAAAGTTTTCTATGGTGTCATCCGCCACATACTCGCTCCAGTTGTAAACATAAAGGATTTTTTCCTCTTCGTTCTGGCTTTCTTCAGCAAAAGCAGCACCACATACCATAACACATGACAAAAACACAGAAAAAACAGTATGCTTTTTAAACATTAATTTCTTTCCTAAAAAACAAAAAAGTCAAAAACTTATACACGAACTGTGTAAAACCGATTTTCTCAGCAGATTTACTTATTCTTCAGTATTATAAACTAGGCATCCTGCAAATCCCGTGATTTAAGCCGAATCTCAGTTCGGATCTTCCTGTTCTGAAGTTCACTTCCCCATGTTCTGCAGAGGGATCTGAAATCTTCTTTTTCCCGTATTAAAATCATTCATTCAAATGAATCACTGCTGCTGTCATGACTGGTGATTTTCTGCAGGTACGGCATTCTCCTTTTTCTCTGCAATCTGAGGTTTTGAAGCTGCTGAAGTCTGCTCCTTTGCCATGGAGTCAATTTTAACTTCCTGGCCGGTTCTTGTGTTCTTTATGAACAGATCCACCTGATTGAAGGCAATCTCAATGTTCAGACGGTTGAATTCATTGTATATTTCCGTATTGAGCGAGTCGATTGTAGGGTAGAAATCTTTGATCTTTTCGATGAACACCATCAGCTGGAAATCGAGATTGCTTTCACCAAAGCCGATGAAAACGACATAGTATGGAGGAGTTTTCATGACAAATCGGTTTCGCTCTGCTATTTTCATCAGAACCTCGTGAACCTGATGAACGTTGGATCCGTAGCCTACGCCAACCTTGATGATAATTCTGGTGAGACATTCCTCGTTCAGAGACCAGTTTGTAAGTTGGGATGTAATAAAGGTTTTGTTCGGAACAATAAGATCCCGCTTGTCAAAATCCATGATTGTTGTGGCTCTGATGCGGATCCTGGTTACAATTCCGGTTGTTCCGTTAATTGTTACCACATCTCCCAGTCTGATAGGACGCTCAAACAGAATAATTATACCTGAAACGAAATTTCCGAAAATTTCCTGAAGACCGAAGCCCAGACCTACGGAAAGAGCTGCCACCAGCCACTGCAGATTGTCCCAGGAAACGCCGAGCTTTGACAGGGAGAATGACAAGCCTATGGCGATGATTACATAGGTCATAAGTGTTTTTACGGAATAACTGATCCTTCGCGTGCTGTTAAAGCGGTTGAGCACAGTGATTTCAAGAAGACCCGGAAGGTTTTTAACTATTACCAGCATCATGAAGACGGAGTACAGGGATATCAGAGTGTCTCCAAGGGATATTTTCTGGGTTAACATTCCATTGCCAGTCGGATCATTGCTGGATACTGTCCACAGGGTGATATTGTGCAGATAGGACAGAACTGTTATGAAATCTGCCCACAGGAAATAGAGTATGACTGCCATGATGGTAATCATGGACAGTCTGGTGATACTCTGAGCCTGTTTGGAGATATCAGCCACCGGCATGATTTCATCTGTATCAATCTGCTCAGGGGTGACTGTTGTCGAGCTTCTTGATTTATCAGTATTCTGCATCATTTCTTTTCGTTTCTGCTCTCTTTCCTCAAGCTTGCGCTGGAATGCCATTCTGCGACTGGAAATGGAAAGAGATCTGAGAATAATGTAGTAGAAGATAAGATAGCCGATGATGACAAAATAGGTGTCAATAAATCTTTCTGCAACCTTTACTATTGAGTAATAGTAGCCCTGGTAAAGGAATATGATCAGCGCAATCGGAATGCATGTGGCTCCAAGAAGAGATACTCTCAGAATGATTGATGCGGATTCACTGCGGAAACTCTTTATGGTGTATCTGATCATGATCAGACTGATGAGTGTCAGCAGGGCAAAGAATACTATTTCTCCTATAACGTCTGTAGCAAAGGTGTGAGGGTAGAGGGTTTTGCATGTGCAGGACAGGGACAGTGTACCAAGCAGAAGCAGGAACATTATATGGTATATCCGGTTACGTCTTGACATTTCTATGCCGAAATGAGGTTTGAGAATATCATATTTCGACATGGTGTGTCTGGTGATGCTGATCAGCAGAATTATGAAAGCAATACGCAGGTTGTCCGCTCTTATGATCTCACCTATATCGTATGTACCCACTCTTATTGTCATGAAGTTAAGGAGCATCCCCGCTATCAGAGACCAGCATGCCCAGTTTGAACATCTGATGATGGTAAGCAGGACGGCAACCGGAGTATTGCTGTGGCGATCCTTGCGGTATGATCCTACATTGGTGTTATGAAGTTTGATTTTCTCATCAATGTTTCTGCCGCGGAACGTAATTATGAAACTGATTATGAGGATGGCCAGGATTTTGGGAAATTCATCAATCAGCCTGATCCAGAAACCTTTTCCGCTGACATAAGCTTCAGTTCCGGCTATTTCCTTTTTTACCATGTTCGGGAAATTTTTAATCCAGTTGAAATTTATTTTCTGATTGGACTGAAGCCAGAAGATCTTTTTGTTGACGATATCGCTGATATTCTGCCTGCTTCGCTGATACATGGAATTGTTCATCTGGATGTTAACCAGTATGTTTACCTTCTGGTAGAGTTTTTCCTTGTATTTTTCTATCAGCTTCTGCTGCTGGACTACTAATGCTTTTACCGTGTCCGCCTGTTCCTGAGACCACGTCTCGTCATATTTTTTCTGAAGGCGGTTCATGTAAGATTCAATGTCTTTTACCTGCTGCTCCTTGATGTTGAGATCATACTGTTCAAGTCTTACGTTTCCGAGCAGTTCATCAGCACTGTATCCAGGAGTATATTCGGGAATACTCTTCTGAGTGATGGTCATCATCTGGGATAAAAACAGGGAACTGGAAAAGGTATCAATCAGGTTGTTGATCTCAGTTTCTATGCGGTTTGTACGCTCCATTATCTTGCGGAGCGTTATTACCTCGTGACGGTAGGTATTGATTTCCTGGATTGTCTGCTTGATTTCATTGAAATATTCCTGGTTTTCATTCACCAGCAGATTTGAAGCCTTGGTTTCAGTGCCTGGTTCAACTGTTACATCAGAGATCAGGCTGAGAAGCTCCTTTTCTTCGGTGATGCTTTTGCTGATCCTGATTACTTCCAGCTGACGACCGTACATTTCCATCTGTTCACCGAAATGATTGAACTCAAACTGGTAGTATTCCATTTTTGTGTTGATCAGTTCATGAAGTCTGTTGTGAGCTGAGTTCAGATACTGAAGGTATTTGAGATAATATTCGCAGTAGCTGATTTCAGCCTGAAGGGCGATTTCTTCAAGCGGCCTCAGTTCATCATTTGCCAGTCTGCTCTTGTTTCTGTGAATTGTTTCCTGGTATGTCTGTTCATTTTTCTGGGTATATTCAGAGATCCCGTTGATTGAGGCAAGTTTCTTTTTTTCTTCCTCCAGCAGTTTGAGTGTATCGTTGCGGCTCTGCTCTGCTTCGTGGAACGCTGTCATCAGTTCGTTGCCTTCCATTGCCTCAAGATTCGGCTTTTTGGCTTTCCTGTACTCTTTTTCCTGCTTTTCCTTTTTCCTGTTGAATTCCTTTATCGTTTCAGGAGCCTTGGATACATCATTTACAACCTTTTCGTATAATTCTTTTGTCTGTCTGTACTGGCTCATGGTTTTCATGATGCTGGTCAGATCATCTCTGGTATGAGTCTCTTCTTCAGTCAGATTCTTGCGTGCATTCAGCTCATCCAGCAGTGTTTTGTATTCACTGGTATTCAGTGTATCAAGATTTACCACACCGGCGGTGGAGCACGGTGAAACCATCAGCAGGAGCAGTGCAAACAGAGTACAGAGATAAACGTTTAAGTGTTTCATTTTTTTATCAAAATTTCGATGCGAGAATCCGTTGAACAGTTACAGGATCATATCAGTTTTGAAGATTTTATATAAGTGTCGGAATCAGGTTGTTTTATGAAAATTGAGGTTCTTCCATGCCGGAGAAAATTCTTTGTTCTAAAGGCTTGTTTAAAAATGGCATGATTTATGAAAGATATGTACTGAGGATCGATACATTCCTGATCCGAAAACCTTACAGCTACTGGGAGGCAGTATATATGAATACGGCTGAAGTTCAGAATTTTGACGGTATGTACAGCGAGATTTTTGATTCCAATCCGTCTGCTGTTATTATCATTGGTCATGACGGCAGAGTGATCAGAATCAATTCTGCGGGAGAGGCTCTTCTTGGGCGGGATCTTGTGGGAACAAAATGGATTGATGTTATCAGAAGCAGATTCTGCATCAAAGCTGATGACGGACATGAAATTTCTCTTGTCAGCGGACAGAGGGTCAAGGTTACGACAACTCCGCTGGCTTCGGTAAGAGGACAGATGGTGCAGCTTACGGATCTGACGGAAACCAGAGCTCTGCAGGATAAAATGCGCAAAATGGAAAAACTGTCTGATCTCGGACGTATGGCAGCAACTCTTGCTCATCAGCTGAGAACACCTCTTTCGGCTGCCATGCTTTATGCAGCCAATCTTTCCAACAGTACCATTGACGCTGACTGCAGGAGAACATTTCAGACCAAGCTTATGGATCGTCTTCAGGATCTGGAGGATCAGATTTCTGACGTTCTTCTGTTTGCAAGATCCGGTGACAATATTGCAGAAGAGGTTGAGATCACTGAGCTTATCCGCGGATTGTCGGTGGATGCCGAGGTTGCTTTTGATAATGCAGGTGCTGAGCTTACAGTTCAGATGGATGAGCCACCGCTGCTGATGATAGCAAATCCTTCAGCCATAAAGGGTGCTTTGCTTAATTTATTCAACAATGCTCTGCAGGCGAACGCTACTCATGTTCATCTTCAGGCTGTACGCCGAGCCGGGATCCTTGAGATAAGAGTCATTGACAACGGTGACGGTATTGACAAGGAAAAACAGTCTTCAATCTTTGAACCGTTTTTCACAACAAAATCCAGCGGAACTGGTCTGGGTCTTGCAGTAGTAAAAGCTGTAGTGACGGCACATCACGGAAACGTCAAAGTTGCGTCGGTTAAGGGTGAGGGAACCTGCTTCACCATGGAGTTTCCTCTGCAGGATGTCAAGGCTGAGAGAAACCGCAGAGCAGTATAAAGATAAAATACAGGGGTAGGAAATGAGCAGAGCAAGAATTCTTATAGTAGATGATGACAGAAGTCTGAGAGAGGCGATTGCAGATACTCTGAAACTGGCCGGTTACGAATGCCTGGAGGCTGACAGCGGAATCATGGCACTTACAGTGCTGGCTTCTGAAAAGGCTGATATGGTTGTTTCTGATATTCAGATGGCAGGAATGGACGGTCATACGCTGCTTAACAGTATTGCGTCCCAGTATCCAGGTCTTCCTGTTCTGCTGATGACTGCGTATGCCAATATTGACGGTGCGGTGCGTGCCATGCGCGACGGTGCTGTAGACTATCTGTCCAAGCCTTTTGCTCCGGAGGTTCTTCTTAATCAGGTGAGCCGCTATGTACCTGCATCAAGGGTGGAAAAAAAGGATCTGATATGCGGCGATGAATTTACCCGAAAACTTATGGGACTGGCAGTAAAGGTGGCAAAGACTGATGCCTCTGTGATGATCACCGGTCCGAGTGGTACCGGAAAGGAGGTTCTTTCAAGGTATATTCATGACAATTCGGCCCGCAGAGATCAGCCGTTTGTTGCCATAAACTGTGCCGCCATTCCTGAAAGTATGCTTGAGTCCACTCTGTTCGGTTATGAGAAGGGAGCCTTTACAGGAGCAGTGCAGTCATGTCCCGGAAAGTTTGAGCAGGCTCAGGGCGGTACAATTCTTCTCGACGAGATTACTGAAATGAACCTTGATCTTCAGGCTAAACTTCTCAGGGTTCTTCAGGAGCGGGAGGTGGAGAGACTCGGCGGCAGAAAAATGATCCGCCTTGACGTCAGAGTTTTGGCGACTTCAAACCGAAATCTGAAGCAGGCCATAGCTGAGGGAAAGTTTCGTGAAGATCTGTACTACCGTCTCAATGTATTTCCTCTCGAGTGGAAGGCTCTTAAGGATCGCAGAGGTGATATTATACCTCTGGCCGAGCATCTGCTTCAGATCAGAGCCAGGGAGAATGGATGCGGAGTACCTAAACTGGATGAAAGTGCAAAGAAAACTCTGATCAGATATTCATTCCCAGGGAATGTCAGAGAACTGGATAATATCATGCAGCGTGCTCTGATACTTTCGCAGAATGGTGTGATAGATCAGAACAGTCTGATGATGGACGGAGATCTTCTGGCTGATGGAGCTGTTCCTGCATCTGCTGTTGAGACTGAACCGGCTGATTCTGCATCACAGAATGAGGAAGCGGTGGAATCGGAAATTATCTCCGGCCGACAGAATGATTCAGAAGTCACTGATTCCTTCGGAACCGAGAGTCTGGGCTTTGAGCTTAAGCAGCAGGAAAATCAGATTATTCTTGATGCACTGAATGCGTGCAACGGATCCAGAAAGGCAGTGGCTGAGCGTCTTGGAATAAGTCCGAGAACTCTTCGCTACAAGATTGCAAAAATGAAGGAAATGGGATGCAAGGTTCCGGAAATTGCCAGATTTGAAAAACCTCTTCCCAATTTTGTCTGAATCTTCTTAAACCGATGTTATTAAAACCGCCTGATCTGATCGGCGATGAAAGGATTAACTTAACTATAATTTTTTATATTTTGCTCCCGCTATCGGCCTGACAGCTGCATAGCGGTTTTTTGTTCTGTTAAATCAGATACTTAAACTTTTGATGAAGAATACGGAAATGGGCTCAATAAAAAAGCTCCGTAAAACGGAGCTTTGATGATTTCAGAGAAATTGTGATTATTTAACAGCGATACGTTCAGCAGCAACCTTCAGAGCTTCATCAACTGACTGACGACCTGTTGTAGAATTTCTGAGTGCCTGCTGGAATGCTGCCCAGAAGCGGTTCATTTCAGGTACGTTAGGCATTGGCTCTCCGTTGATGGCATTGGCCATGGTAGCCTTGATGCGAGGATCCTTTTCAAGAGACTTCTGGAAGGACTTGAGAGCAACTGCTCCGAGCGCCTTGTCTTCGTTAACCTCTTTGAGACCGGCATCTGTCAGCAGGTAGTTCTCAAGGAATGCAACAGCCAGTTCCTTGTTAGGTGACTGTGCATTGATGGTAGCTGCCAGTACACCTACGAACGCCTTGGCTGGTTTGCCGGCCAGCTTTGGAAGAGGATTTACCGTGTACTTGATCTTGCCGTCATAGTTTGCCCATGCCCATGGTCCTGTGATGATGCAGGCAACGTCACCCTTTGCAAAGGATGAGTCCATAACACCGTAATCTGTACCTTTTGCCATAATGCCTTTCTTGATTATGTCAACCAGGTAGTTGATACCGATTTTTGAACCCTCGTTGTTTACGCCGGTATCGGAAATGTCATACTTGCCTGAACCAACTTTTTTGAATGCATATCCACCGTTGGCAGCAATAACAGGATATGAGAAGTAAGGAGTTGTGTAATCCCACATGATTGCCTTCTTGCCCTTGGCCTGCATCTGCTTGTCCAGTGCCTCGAAATCCTCATAGTTCTGAGGAGCCTGCTTTACAAGATCCTGATTACAGATAAGACCTATGGCTTCGATCGCAATAGGGTAACCGTAAACCTTGCCGTCAATTGATACAGCATCCCATGCAAATTTCTGGAATTTATCCATGAAAGCCTTGCTTGGATTCAGTTCAGAGAGGAGACCGGCCTTCTGCCATTCACCGAAGCGGTCGTGTGCCCACAGGAAAATGTCTGGACCGTTGCCGGTAGCTGCAGCCTGCTGGAATTTATTTTCTACTCCATCTGGATGAGCAACTTCCACAGGAACACCCTGTTCCTCGGTAAACTTCTTACCTACCTTTTCAAGACCATTGTAACCTTTATCACCGTTTACCCAGATTACAAGTTTACCGGCTTCGATTCCGGCGGAAGCCATAGAAGAAATACCAAGTGTTGCTGCTGCAACCAGAGTTGCAATGATTTTCTTTTTCATGAATTTATTCCTTTTTACAGTTATTTTTACTATGGTTTCCTTAAAACGCAAACCGTAGTTAATTATGATCTTTTGGATTGACAATGTCTAAAGGGGAATGATTTGTTCTTGAAATTTTGCGACTCAAGTTTGATTTTTTTGTGATTTGTGTCGCTTGTTTTGCTGAATTGATGTTTGATTAGGCAGTTGTTTTTCACCCAGAAACTGCCGGAATTTACACAGACGTTCAATATCTTTCATTACGTAAAGAGCCATCTTAAAGCAGATTTACCGGCTCTTTACAAAATCATGCCGGAATTCAGAATTTGACAGTCCGGAAACTTCCAACAGCAGTGTCTGCAACATCATTTCAGGTTTGTTCTGAAGAATTTATCTATTTCATCAAATGGGATTTTGTCCATCTGATCATACAGGTCCACATGAGTAGCTCCCTTTACCACGATTAGTTTTTTGGGTTCGGATGCTTTCTGGTACACATCTTCAGAAAAATATCTGGAATGGGCTTTATCCCCGGTAATCAGCATCAGAGGCCGCGGTGACAGTTCCTTAATATCATCCATTAGTCTGAAATTAAAGAATCCGTAAGGTGCAGTAGAGTCCCATGCTGATGTGTTGGAATTGATTGCCCTGGGATGGTAGGCTCTTCCGACATAGTAACCGAAGAAATCTTTAATTACCGGATTTGCATCGTCAGGAAGCTTGTTCGGGAACATGGTTTCATAATTCTGAACTTTTCCTTCTGCATCAACTGCTATTTCGTGTGCTCCCCGGATCAAACCGCCTTTCTTGGCCTCTGCATCTCGCATTGCTGCCAGATGTTTCTTGACAGTATTTCGCTGTTCCCCGGTGTAGTATTCCCCCCTGTAGTGGTCACTGATGCTTTCTGACATATCATACATTGCAGATGTTACAACTGCTTTGATTCTCATGTCGTTTGAAGCTGCTGTGATGGCCATTCCTGAAAGACCGCACAGACCGACAGCGCCTATTTTTTCCGGATCCACGAATTTCAGATTGCTGATAAAATCCACTGCAGCACTGAAATCCTCTGTAAAAATATCAGGAGAAGCCATATCGCGTCTGTTTCCGCTGGACTGACCGGTCATCGACTGATCGAAGGCAACTGTTATAAAACCTCTGGATGCCAGTTCCTGAGCGTACAGACCAGATGCCTGTTCCTTGACCGCACCGAATGGTCCGGATATCACCACCGCGGCGTATTTTTTTGAACTGTCAAAGTTTTCCGGCATGTACAGATGTCCGGCGACATCAAATCCGTAGTGGTTTGCGAAAACAACCTTAAGAACCTGGATGTTTTTATTGATCTTGAAAACCCTAGTATCATCCTGCAGCATCTCTATTGATGATTTCTTCATTTGTGAAGCATCTGATATAACAGATACCGGAATGTTATTTGCCATGATGTTTGTTACTCCCATAAGCATTGTTACTGCAACGGCTGCACCTAATAATTTGATTGGTTTCATATTTGTCTCCCAGGTGTTTCAATAATGTCAAATGCATTGAATTTTCTGGTAAAGAACCAGAATCTGAGAACTGATTTAATAATTTCAACTTCTCTTTACTTAAAGTGTAATAGAATCGTTCTATAATTACTAATGGTAAAAATTCATGATATGTTATTCCTATGTGGAATAATGTAAATTCTTAGATCGGAGAAAATCCGAAATGGATCTGAAACTGCTTAAAAATTTTCTTATGGTTGCCCGAACCGGAAACATGACAAGAGCTGCGGATATGCTGTTTATAACCCAGTCAGCACTTTCTAAACAGATGAAGGAACTTGAGAAAGAACTAGGTTGTTCATTTTTTGAAAGAACAGGCGGTGGATTGAAACTTACGGAGCAAGGATTACTTCTCCGCAAAAGAGCTGAAGATATAGTTTCGCTGGTGGACAAGACCAGACATGAATTCAGAGATCTTGAAGGTATAATTGGCGGAGATGTTCATGTCGGAGCTCCTGAAACCTGCCACATCGATATATTTGCCCGGGAACTGCTTGCTTTTCGCCGGAAATATCCTGGATTGCGCTGCCATGTCATAAGTGGTATGACCGAACAGGTCACAGAGAAGATGGACGGAGGTCTTCTTGATTTTGTCATTATTTCCGGCTTGCCGGACACCGACAGGTACAACTACATTCGTTATCCGGCTGACGACAGATGGGGAACAGTGGTTCGACGCGATCATCCACTGGCAGCAATGGAGAAAATCACCATCGATGATTTACTTCCATACAACATTATTATCTCAACGCAGGGGCTGTCTGAGGAAATTTCCGGCTGGTGCGGTGATCGGGCGAGTAAACTCAAAGTTACGGATACGGTTAATCTGGCATATAATGGTTCAAGGTTTGTCAGGGAAAATATTGCAGTCATGCTGACATACAAAGGACTGGTTGATACCAGTGAGGAAAACGGTCTTGTATGGATCCCTCTTTATCCGGATCTTAGTACTCCGACATACCTAATCTGGCGAAAATTTCAAATATTTACACCTATTGTCGGAAAGTTTCTTGAGCATCTGATAACCGTATTCAAGAACAGCAGTCTGGACTCTCATGATAAATAAAGCAGAGCCGGATTATATGCTATTTTGCTTTGCACCATTTTTCAGCATAATGGCGTAATGATGTGGCAACAATGCGGAATTCAGCAGATTCTTTTCAGTTCTCTTACGACAGTGTCAAGTTCCTCCTGCTTCAGTGCCGGACACAGCGGAATTGTGAGGATCCTGGAGTAGTATTTCTCAGTCATTTCAAGCGGTCTGTATTTTCCGGTTCTTTTGTAGTACGGCTGGTGATAGATTGGAATGTAGTGAACATTGACTCCGATTCCAGCTTCACGCAGACTGTCATATATATATTTACGCCTGTCCGGTTTTACCTTGATAACAAAAAGGTGATAGGCGCAGAGTCTGTCATTATAGTTCACAGGAAGTTCAATCTGCTCTAAATCTTTCAGTCTGTCAAAGTAGAAGTTCGCATATTCGTTTCGTATCCTGATCCACTGATCAAGATTTTTCAGCTGGGATATACCTAGCGCCGCATTGATATCAGGCATTCTGTAGTTGAACCCCAGTTCAAGCTGCTGATATGACCATCCTCCGTCGACCTCACCTTCCATACAGTCCGGATCACGGGTTATTCCATGGGAACTGAACATTTTCATTCTGCGATGGA
>CADBNP010000153.1 GCA_902796095.1 uncultured Aeromonadales bacterium
CCGTGTTACTGATATGAGCTGCATGTTTGAAGGTTGCCACAACTTTAATCAGACTTTGGAGATGTGGGATGTTTCCTGTGTTGAGGATATGAGCCGCATGTTTAACGGTGCAGTTAAGTTTAATCAGCCGCTTGAAAAGTGGGATACCTCCCGGGTTACTGATATGAACTGTATGTTCAGTGGAGCCGAAAAATTTAATCAGCCTCTTGAGAAATGGGATACCTCCAGGGTTACTGATATGAACTGCATGTTTGAAAGTTGCCACAGCTTTAATCGGACTCTGGAGAAGTGGGATGTTTCCTGTGTTACAGATATGAGCGACATGTTTAACGAAACTGTTAATTTTAATCAGCCACTTGAAAAGTGGGATACCTCCCGGGTTACCGATATGAGCAATATGTTCAGAGGAGCCAAAAAATTTAATCAGCCGCTGGAGAACTGGAATACTTCTCGGGTTATTGACATGAGCGGTATGTTCAGTGGAACCGAAAAATTTAATCAGCCTCTTGAGAAATGGGATACCTCATCAGTTAAGGATATGAGTTCCATGTTTAACTGTGCAGAGAAATTTAATCGACCACTGGAGAAGTGGGATGTATCCCGGGTTACAAATATGAGTCGTATGTTTGCATCAAACACTCCATTTAACCACCCTGTTGAAAAATGGGATACCTCATCAGTTAAGGATATGAGCGGCATGTTTGAATCAAACTCTGCATTTAACCAGCCTGTTGAAAAGTGGGATACGTCATCAGTTAAGGATATGAGCGGCATGTTTGCATCAAACACTGCATTTAACCAGCCTGTTGAAAAATGGGATACGTCATCAGTTACTGATATGAGAAGCATGTTTGAATCAAACACCGCATTTAACCAGCCTGTTGAAAAATGGGATACGTCATCAGTTAAGGATATGAGCAGCATGTTTGAATCAGACACTGCATTTAACCAGCCGCTGGACAAATGGGATACCTCATCCGTTGTTTATATGGAGAGGATGTTTATGTCAAATGATATATTCAATCAGCCGATTGAAAATTGGGATACATCCTCTGTTACCAGTATGCAGTCCATGTTTGCCCGTAATAAAGCGTTCAATCAGCCTCTTGGAGCATGGGACACTTCCTCCGTTTCCGAGATGCGTCATATGTTTGCACATAATACAGCGTTTAACCAGCCACTGGAGAAGTGGAATACATGCCGGGTTACTGATATGAGAGGTATGTTTGCTTTTAATCCGGTATTCAATCAGCCTCTTGGAGCATGGGACACGTCCAGGGTCAGTAGTCTGTCATCAATGTTTATGAATGCATTCGTCTTTAATCAGGATCTCAGCACCTGGAATACTGAATCAGTCAAAAGTGTCAGAAAGATGTTCTGCGGTGCCATATCATTCAGTAACGGTACGGCAAATCACGGTCTGAGAGAATGGAAACTGCCTCTTATCACAGATGAGTCCAAAACCAGATATTTTCTTGAAGGTGCCATATCTTTCATGTTTGACGAAACGGAAGTACCGGAAATTTGCAGAACAGAATATCTTCTGACAAAAAGTCGTGCCAGTAATAAAGAGACAGTTGAAAAATGATTCAGTCAGAAGTGTTTAATCCGGTGAAAATCAGTACCGATCTTTGAGAATTGACATAATGCTGATTTTCATATGTCCGCTCGCCTGCATGGTTAAAGATTATCAGAAAATGAAAAAGGCAGTACAAACTGCCTTGTAAGTGAATAATTTTGAACTGCCGGATCGAAGCAACGATTCTGCAGGTCCAAGATAATCATCAGTGATAATTATCCTGCTTCATCACCGGATCATCGGTTATCGGTTCAGCACTCAGAACTGGATCTCTTCCTGACCAGGAATTACCTGATCCTCGGTTTTATCCTGAGAATCTTCTGATCTGTTTTCATTTGAACCGTCAGTTACAGGAACAGGTTCGTTCTGTATTTCCTGATTCGGCACTGTTTCAGTGTCTGTTTCAGTTTCTGTCTCTGTTGCATCCAGAGTTACTACGGAAGACTGCTTTCTCGTATTCTTCCGAGATCCTCTCTTTCCTGTCTTTTTCTCACTTCCGCTGCGGTTCTGTCTTGAACCCTTTTTTTCGTCCTGCTGCGAACCTTCGGCGTCAGGCACCGGATCAGAATTTCCTGCCGGAGATTCTTCAGCTCCAGTTTCTCCTTCTTCATCATGGTGAGTCAAAAGATCGAATTCCTCTTCATGGACGCCAGATTCCTGCACAGAATCTTCCTGAGATGAATCGTTCTGAGTAACTGCTGACCTGGAAGTGATTTCCTCTGAACTCTGATGCTCCTTCTTTTTTCTGCCAGGTTTGGAGTTCTTTCTTCCTTCCCCGTTCCTGTCTTTCTGGTTTTTCCTTAATGGCTTCCTGGTATCGGCAGATTCGGACGCATCACTGCGATCGGTATCTGACTCATTTGCGGAAGGTTCATTACCGGAAATGCCGTGTTCTGCATCGACGTAGTCGTCACTTCCGCTTTCGCTCCAGTTTTCAAATTCTTTGTCCTCAAGAGGAGATGCATGAGGCAGACTTGAAGCCCGGGAATGGTAGTCAGCTTCTACTTCCTCCTCTTCCTTGAAGGAGGTTTGCTGTTCATCATCTGAACTGTCGATACTGTCATTCGCGGTATCTGATTCAGGAAGCTGAACATAAGACTGATCCCCGCTGCTCTGCTCAGAGTCGTCTGACTCTGCAAAATCAGTTTCGTATTCGCTGAAACTGCCCCCGTCGTCATAACCGGCACTGTCCGGATGAGTCTCGTTCAGAGTAAAACCGAGTTTGCCGTCGCGGCATGCATGGAATATGTTCTGTGCTTCAAGACAGTAGACAGGGTATACATCCTCACTGTCTCTTGTTGTGAAGATTATCTGCTGTCTCTTCTCCGTAAATTCATAATCAATGTAGCTGAAAAGACCGGTCATCAGACTCAGTGACAGACCTTCATCAATATCATCCACCAGAATAACGTTCTGAATACTGTCGGAATTGCAGAACAGTACAGCCAGATCAATAAGTTTTCTTGTGCTTGACGATTCATCGGCATAGTTCAGACGAAGTGTTTCTCCGTTAAGACTGTGCTCCATGACCAGCTGGGACACCTCCGTCTCACCGTTGTCGTTTCTGACAATCAGTTGCAAATCGTTGTTGCTGCGGCACAGAATTCCGGCACCTTCATTCAGAGCTGAAAGCTCGTCTCTGCTGATGCAGGACGGCAGCTGTGAGTTCTTAAGCAGTATGTTTGTTACATCGGCACCGAGAGAGTTGAGCAGGGAAAGAAGCTCATATGCCACATTCATGTCCTGGCTGATTTTTATTTTGAGCGGAGATCCGTCCCTGTCAAGACTAATGATGAAGTTCGATATGTAGTTATGGATTTTTTTTATGATTCTGAGTCCGGATTCCTCTCTGAATGATACCCCCGCAAGTCTCGTCAGCATCAGCTCCTTTGAGGAAAGATCCTCGGTATACAGTCTGAATCTCAGGTGATCATCCTTTGAAAACTCGTCGCGTCTGGCGAGACTGAAGGCGTTGTCTTCATCTCTTCCAAGAAGAAGCAGCGATGAGCCGTTGCTTGAAAGCTCGTTGATCCATTCTCTGTAGATTACGCCTGTGTTCAGACAGACTCTGATTCCATAGGAATAGGTAACCGATCCTATTGAAATTACAATTTCAAGGGTGGTTTCTCTGTTTCTGTTGCTTCTGTAAAGACGGTTGTACCATCCTTTAGCGTATTCCGGTATTTTTCCCTGTTTTGCAATGTCTCTGACGAGAGTCAGGACTGACAGCAGGGATGTTTTTCCTGTGGAGTTTTCACCGCAGATTGCCATGTGGCTGATAATAGGTACTTTGCTGCCGATATAAAAACAGTTTCTTGCACTGTTTTCTGCTATCAAGCTTACGTTGATTTCGTCATTGTAGCATCTGAAATTTTCTGCACTAAAACCGATGAGCATATATGATCCCGTATTTTTGCTTTTCATAATCGACGTATATCTTATCAGAAAGTACAAGTAAAATCACACGTGAGGTATCATTTTTGATTTTTGTGCTTTGTGTTTCTTTGCGGTGCCGATCCTGTTTAATGCCTCTTTTTTATGGCACTGTGTCTGTTTTTTTCAGGGTGAAATTGTCTTACGGGTGATGTCGCAAAACTTTCAATTTTTGAAGAAATCATAGAAAAAGACTATACTCTCTCCGTCAGTTTTTGTTCGCTGGGTCGGAGGTTGTATGGATTCTGAAAATCGTGGAGCTTTTGTAAGCAGAATAGGTTGTCTTCTGGCTGCGGCAGGTTCTGCCATCGGGCTTGGAAACATATGGCGTTTTTCAACGCAGGCCGGTCAGAATGGAGGATCGGCCTTTTTGCTTGTTTATCTTCTGATTATTCTGGTTTTCGGCCTGCCTCTGCTTATAAGTGAATTTGTAATCGGCCGCAGGGCCAGAGTCAATGTGGCTCATGCATATACGAGACTCGCTCCGGGTTCGAAATGGTATATCGTCGGTTATGCATCGTCAATTGTTGCATACGTTATTTTCTGTTATTACGCCGTCATTGTTGGCTGGGTTCTCTTTTATCTGTGGAAAAGTGTCAGCGGTGATCTCATGCACCTTTCTGAACTGTTTCATTCCGGTGGCGGCAGTGTCTACAAGGAGCACTTTGTCAGTTTCATAAAGGATCCATGGCAGCCGGTTTTTTTCCTTTTTCTGACTGTCGCAATAATTCATCTGGTAATCGTGTACGGTGTTGAAAAGGGCATAGAGAGAACATCCAAATATCTTGTTCCCACCCTTTTCATCATTATGGTGATAATGGCTGTGGCTGCCGCATTTATGCCGGGTGCGGCTGATGGCTACAGATTTCTGTTTGATTTCAGGGGAGCATCAGTTGATGCAGGAGTCTGTCTTTCTGCACTTGGGCAGTGCTTCTATTCCTTTTCCATCGGAATGGGACTGGTTACCTATGCATCCTATTTTACCCGGGACGCCAATCTTGTGAAAACAGCAGTTTCTGTCGCTTTTCTTGACACACTGGTGGCAGTTGTTGCAGGTATGATCATTTTTCCTGCAGTATTTTCAGTCGAAGGATCTTCTCCTCAGGAGGGTGCCGGCATGGTTTTCATATCGCTGCCTGCCGTCTTTAATTCTGCTTTCGGTTCGCAGCCTGTATTGTGCTGGCTGGTCCAGACTTCCTTCTATTTCATTCTCTTCGTTGCCGCGATTACTTCAGCCATGTTTCTTTATGAAGTTGCAACGGCATTTATTTCTGAAAGGCAGGGAATATCCCGTAAAAAGGCGGCGATCATAATATCCGTTTCGTCCTTTGTCATAGGCAGCGTTTCATCTCTTTCCATGGGGACCTGGGATTTTATTAAGATTATGGATATGAATCTTATTGATTTTATTGATGCCGCCACGTCAAAGGTAGTTCTTCCTCTTACCGGACTTGGAGCTGCTCTTTTTGTTGGGTGGAGAATGAAGCAGGCGGATGTTCTTGACGAGGTGACGAATGGCGGAATGCTGAAATTCGCTCTTATGACACCTATGATTATTCTGCTTCGCTATATTGTTCCGCTGCTTATCATAACGCTGATGGTTTACAATTTTCTTTAGTCTTAAGGTTCGGAGATGATTCTGAAGTCTTTAACAGTTTTGTGCATATCTGAATCAGGGAGAATGTAATGGGTAATTTAAGACCGGTGATCAGAAAAGATATTGTGGAGGCTCTGAAATGTCTCGGACTGAAGGTCGGTGACATTCTGATGGTTCATACATCCCTGAGCAGCATCGGCTATGTCTGCGGCGGTGCGCAGACTGTCATTGAGGCTCTTACGGAGACTGTCGGGGCGGAGGGATCCATTATGATGCCCACACAGTCCTGGAGGAATCTTGATCCCGCCGAGGGCGTTCACTGGGAGATAGCTGAAGAATACTGGGATGTGATACGAGAAAATCAGCCTGCCTATGACAGTAAACTTACACCAACAAGTACAATGGGTGCCGTGGCGGAAATGTTCAGATCCTGGCCCGGTGCCGTAAGAAGCAGTCATCCGGCCAGATCCTTCACCGCCTGGGGAAAACATGCCGCAGATCTTGTCGGAGAGCATGATCTTTCCAATATTTTCGGCGACGGTTCTCCTCTTGGAAAACTGTATGATCTTGGAGGATATGTACTTCTCATCGGAGTCGGTCATGATAAGAACACATCGCTTCATCTTGCCGACTGCCGTGCATCATATCCCGGAAAGCATACGTGTCTGCAGTACAGTGCAGTGATGGAGAATTCTGTAAGGGTATGGAAGGAGTATGAGACACTGTATGTGGACGGAGAGGATTTTTCTGAAATAGGGGCCGCATTTGAAGCGGAGCATCAGATACGCAGAACTGTTCTCGGCAGTGCCGAACTGAAGCTTATTGAGATGCGCCCTCTGGTTGATTTTGCGGTGGAGTGGATAGAGAAAAACAGAAAGTAGTCTTACCATCCACATCCATTTTTTTTGTTTTTTCTGCCGGATTTCAGGCAGATTCATATACCAGGATCAGATTAGTTGAATTTGTGCCTGAACTGATTGGGTACGTTGATTAAAAAAAATTATTTACAAAAAAAACACCGTTTTTCATTCAGTGAAATTGTTTGAAAAACAACCTTTACGGCAGAAAAACAGTGCCAAATTCATTATCTCGTGCTCGTTAATCACACAAAGCAAAGAAATCAGAAAGACTCTTTTTTTAAGTTCCTGGAAAAATTCGAAAAAAACGGCTCCATCCTCATGACCATTACTGTGACAGTCGGAGCTCTGTCCGATTCGTTGTTTTAAGTGTGATCATGCTCATATTCGCGATAATTAGTTTGTCATTTCGCAACACTTTTGGCATTTATCTTTTGATAGGTTATGTTTATCGGGCTATTATTATCGAACAACGGGAAGCTGGTAATTCATTTTGCAGGGAAGTAGGTTCATGATCCGCATTAAACATCTTTTGTTTATTACGCTGATTGTATTCTGTATTTCCATCTGCTATTTCTGTCTCAGCTATTACAAGGAATTCAGAAAATTTGCAGAGACAAATACCGGGAGGGAACTCTATTTCGAGGAGATTATTGTCAACGAAAACCTGAAAAGCAAGATTCTCAGCATGGTCGATGTGAATCGTTACATCTCTGAACGGACCATTGTGAAATCCGCGGTTGACGGGTACGCTGATCCTAATGAACTGCTCAGTGAACTGGAGATTATGAGAAGGCATTCCCCGATTATAGAGGATGCAATTCTTCTTGACGATACCGGAAGAGTTGTTGCCCGCGCCACAGATAATCCGGAACGATATATTCCCACCAGTCTTCATGAATTTTCAGAAGCCTTTGCAGAAATAAAGGAAAAATTTTCATCAAACAGTAATAATGCATCCGGTTCAGTCATTTTTGTAACTGCATCAAATGATGCCGGCGGGGAAACAACCTCTCTTGTTTACCTTCATCCGGTAATTGTCACTGACAGATTTAACGGTTCTGTTGAAATCAGAGGATATCTCATGTCGAATATTCCTCTCATCAAGCTGGTCTATCAGGTGACAAAAAACTTCAATTCATCATCTGTGGTACGTGTCAGCAACAGTCCTCTCTATGATATGGAAGGGTTTGTAAGCGGATTCAACATTCTTGAAATCAGAAGGCTGGATGATGAGTATATCTGCACTCTCAGAGTATCTGTTTCCCGACTGTCCGATGAGATTGAGATGAGTCTTGCTTCAAGTATCGTGTCTCAGGTGAAGAAGAACGTGTTCATCAGTTCTGTCATAGCAATAGCACTGATTGTTTGCTTTCTCTTTATTCTCCATTCCTTCGGACAGCTTTTCTCGTTTATCAGCAGACTTGAAATGGGACACAAGGCCTACAGCGAAAAGTTTGTAATCTGGGAGTTCAACAAGACCGCCAAACTTCTCTACGATCTGAAATATACGATTCTGATGCAGCTTCGGGATATCGAACGCAAGAACAGGGGTCTTCAGCGTGCGAATGCTGAGACGGTGGAGGTTAACCGTAAGCTTGCCAATATGAACGCCACACTGGAAAAGCAGGTGCAGGAGCGAACCAGATCGCTGCAGAATGCCCTTGAACTTTCAACAAACTGCAACAACATTTCCAATGTGATCATCAATCAGCGCAGTCAGCTTAAGGATGACATGAGAACTGATGAGGTCTTTGCCATTTTCTGCAACAGCATCAGAGAATTCAATCTTAAGCGCAACTACTGTTTTGAATACAAAATGGAAGGTGAGAGTCCGGTTAAGATTAATACCATTGCTGCAATTATTCCTCCAATTGCAGTATCTATCGGCGACAGCTTCTGTTTCGAAAAGGGGTTTTATAAGTTCACGCTTTCCATGAAGGAAGGGGAGGGATCTCTTGTAATCGAAGCTCAGATGGATGCCATTGAAATAGATATCCTTACCACCATCTCCGTGTTCTGCCGCGAGGTTTCATCTTATCTGGACAACAGAGCACTGCGCAACCGCCTGTCCTTCTGGGCAAGAACCGACGGTCTTACCAAACTTGGAAACCGTGTTGCCTATGATCAGCAGATGTCGTATTTTGAGACATGCCTGGATTCTGAAATCGGACTTTTCCTTATTGATGTGAACGGACTTAAGGAAATGAACGACAACAAGGGACATGCCGCCGGTGATGCTCTTCTCAAGAGAGTGGCAGCAAAGCTGCAGTCTGTGTTTGACGGATATGATGCCGATATATTCAGAATCGGCGGTGATGAATTTATCACAATACTTCATGGCAAGGATCTAAGCAAGTCAAAGGAGATACTTGAGAAACTTGCTGCAGTTCAGGATAAGCCGGTTCCAAAGTCTGTTGATACAGGTGAAATTCATGCCACATTTGCTGTGGGCTATGCAGACAGCCGCAAGACTCCTTTCCAGATGCTTTACAAGCAGGCTGATCATGAAATGTATATTCAGAAGCAGGAGTATTATGAAATGCGTCATCGTCTCTTTGGCGAGGTGAGGAGTCCGCGCCACTGATTTACTGCGGTTTGTCATTACGTCAGTCATCAGGTGAATTTTTCTTATTCCCTTTCATTCTGCTCTTTCAGAGCGTCCGGTGAAACTTCTTTCAATTTTGTAACATTTCATTAACAGTTTTTGTGAATAGTTTCTTTGGAATCTTTACTGACAAGGACTTTAGGAAATCTGTTCTTTTTTCGGGCTTATGTTGAAGGATCCTCCGGATGCACATTTGCCAAATGACCATGCAGTCTGCAACAGCCAGATCCGGAACTGAGGTTTTAACCATTTTTGGGTTTCGGTGACCCTGTCCGGTACATCAGACACCTTGAGATTGGCAGGCTTCTTTCTTGAACCGCACATTGTAACGACAATCGAGCAGTAAACCCCACTCCCGTCATATTTGAAAGCCCCCCTTTGTGAAAGAACATCAATAAGTTCTCTAAGGGAATACCTGGTATTTTTATACAGGTAGCAGTTGTTGCTCATGTGTTTTAGC
>CADBNP010000154.1 GCA_902796095.1 uncultured Aeromonadales bacterium
CCGTCTCTATATTGAACAAAAAACAAGCAAAAAACTCCGAGGATCTTCAAATTTGAAGAAAAAAACTGAAGGGCTATGCAACACCAGAGATCCAGAAGATCTGTCTATTTGAAGAAAAAAGGGGGAATGAGGGATCTATAAGTGTGGAGAATAACACTCATTATACTTGGCAGATTTGTTTAAATTGATGTTCTGGGCAAGGTTCTCAAGATAGAACGTATCCCAGGCAACGTAGGTGTCCATAATACTGTCTGCCAGACCGTCTTCGGCAATGTTAAAAAGCTGCTGAAGCTTAGAACTGTCGTGATCCGATGCAGGATCCATGTGTTTTTCAGGAGCGAGAACGCTTTTAGCCAGGCTCATTTCTCCAAGATAGTACAGACACATGGATAAATTGTACAAAGTTTGTGTTTTAAATCTGCTGAAACAGTATCCGTCATATACAGGTCTCATTCGCGATATTACCTCATCAGCAGTTACGCCGATGCTTTCTATGTCAACAAGTTCCGAAATGAGCTTTCCTAACTCGTCCTCCGTAAAACCGGCATATTCGTTAAAGCATTCATACGAAGTAACATTCAGCGCAATGTTAAATCCTGAAGTAAGGGAATCCAGGGATACAGATGACACGCCTGTGATGAAGGCTTTGGCGATGCTGCTTTTTGTTCCTGCCTTGATTGTTGCATAAAATTACTTCAGAAAACCGCCACTGCCGGTAATTGTTTTAAACAGTTCCAGATCCCGGGACAGAATCTGGTTGGCAAAATTATCATACTCGTCAATCATTACATAAAGTTTTCTTCATGGCTATAATTGATATAAGCAGAAATAAAATTGTTAAACAGTGTAACTGAATCTGACTTGCTTACATTATCATAGTTAAAAATGAAATCAAGGTATCTTTTCTTAAAATCGTTACTGTTATCAGAGGTGTTTAATGCATGATCCGGATACGAACAGGGAGCTGACTGTTTATAAAGATGAGCATTTCGCTCTTTTGCTTGATGACGGTATCTGCTATTTTATGATTGGAAGTATAAGGTACACTCTGTCCTGTCATCCCTACGAACCATGCCTTTTTATTGCTGGCGAAGATCGGAAGATTGCTGTTCACAATTCCTTTAATCCGGCTGTTGCTGCTGAGATGTTTGCAGAGGGAGGTACAGTTGTATCTGTTACCGGAAAAACCTACGGGCCTCTGGATTTCTGCAGGATGCTGGAGTTCGCGGTTACTGTCATAGGCTGCGACACAGACATATCATATGTGGAGGGTGCTGCTGCGGTTAAGAGGATGATTGAAATCGGAGCAACAGAGCCGGAAAAGGCTGTTCATCTTAAAGAGCTGGGACTCAGGGTAATAAGTAACTGTTTCAGTCACTCGAAAAAACTCAGACATAGGGTAATGTATACTGCGGACGGAAGAGTTTATGTACGAATTAAAGGATAATGAGTTTTATGACTTCATTAATGATAACTGCAGAGACATTGCGGTTGACTACTGTATTCTGAAGGATGAAGAACCGTACAACGGCGAGTTTTCTCACAGGAAAGCCCTGGCTGCAGCCATGGGCAAATTTGCAGAATTTGATCTGTATTATGATGCTGAGCAGGCGACGGCCGTGTCTGTCAGTTCAGCAGAGTTGCTGGCTTTGCCGGATCCGACATGGAGAACTGAAGTAAAGAGCAGGAAAGGTGCTGCTACAGTCACCTACAATATCCGGGCTGATGGCGGCGAGATTCCGTACTGGCAGGCCTTTATGAAGCCTCCCTGCGGGGAATATGATACTGAGGACTTTATAGGAGTCAATTCTGCTTTATTCAATGCAGGAACAGAGCATCTGGTGGTATTCAGGTGGTCAACCGACTGGGCTGAATACTTTGACGACGGACATGAATGGTGGGGTACTCTCTGTGTGACTGTTTATGACAGAATTCTTGATCGTTATGTGGTGATTACTGCTTCTGCAACAGACTGAAAAAAAAATGAATTTTTGGGACTGAACTGAAGAAAACTCTCTGTGTCTGTATATGCTCTGTGCCGGAGATGGCAGTCTTCACTGACTGAAACTCATGTTTCTGATTTATCCTGACCGAACACATGGTTCATCACAGATCTGTTCTTTTGTTCAAAACTCCCTTCAGTTATAATCATTCCAATTTTAAGACTGATTTTCAGGAGTTGTTGTGGATACCCTTCCTTTAAAAAAAATTAGCAGTATTGACGGTACAGTAAATCTTCCGGGTTCGAAAAGTCTTTCCAACCGTGCATTGCTTCTGGCATCTCTGGCTCAGGGAACTACGGTTCTGTCCAATCTCCTGGACAGTGATGATGTCAGAAGAATGCTTGAGGCTCTTGAAAAGCTCGGTGTGAACTATTCTCTTTCTGAAGATCGTACAGTATGCACTGTTACCGGGATTGGAGGAGCCTTCAGAGCAGAGCAGCCTCTCGAACTGTTCCTGGGCAATGCCGGTACTGCCATGAGGCCTCTTGCCGCGGCTTTGTGCCTGTCTCACGGCAGCTTCACATTGACCGGCGAACCCCGCATGTATGAGCGTCCGATTGCGCATCTGATTAATGCAATGCGTGAGGCCGGTGCAGAGGTGGAGTACCTGAAGACTGAGGGATATCCTCCGCTCAGGATCAGAGGCAGTTCTCTTCAGGGCAGAGTTATGCATATTGACGGATCTGTATCAAGTCAGTTCCTTACTGCGGCTCTTATGTCAGCACCCCTTTTTGGACATGATCTGACAATTGAAATAACCGGCGAACTTGTATCCAGACCTTACATAGATATCACCCTGAAACTTATGCGGGATTTCGGAGTAGAGGTTGTCAACAATCAGTACAGAACATTTTTTATTCATGGCGGACAGACCTATGTTTCGCCGGGCTGTTTTCTTGTTGAGGGTGATGCATCCGGTGCGTCCTACTTCCTTGCTGCGGGTGCCATTGGCGGATCAGCTACTGTTACCGGTCTCGGACGCGGAAGCATACAGGGTGATCTGAAATTTGTAGATGTTCTGAAGGCCATGGGAGCAGACATATACATGACTGATACCTCGGTGACATGTTCTGGTAACGGTCATCTCAGGGGAGTGGACATGGACATGAATCATATTCCTGATGCCGCCATGACAGCCGCTGTACTGGCTCTTTTTGCAGAAGGACCTACAGTTATCCGAAATATCTACAACTGGCGTGTGAAGGAAACGGATCGTATTTCCGCCATGGCGAATGAACTGAAAAAGCTCGGAGCAGAGGTGGAGGAGGGCAGAGATTATCTGAAGGTGGAAATGAAGCAGCCTTTAAAACCTGCAACCATTGACACATACAATGATCATCGTATGGCAATGTGCTTTTCTCTTGCCGCTCTTGGTACTGATCTTGTAATTAATGATCCTAAGTGCACATGCAAA
>CADBNP010000155.1 GCA_902796095.1 uncultured Aeromonadales bacterium
AACAAAGAAAATATCGTCTTAAAATTCAAAATAATCTATAATCAGAGCCGTTTGCAACAACCATTACTGACAAAGAAACCGGAATAAACATGCTGGAAGGAATTTTTTGCTACCGCGATGCCATAACGATGCTTTTATGCAATATCAAAGGGTATTTCAGTTTGGCAATGATAAACGTTTTATTTTTTGCCCTTGTTCTCCTGTGTCCTGCCGGGCTCCTCATTTCATCAGGTGAAACAGCATCCATGGAGCCGCTGATTGTATCCGGACTTTTTATAATGGTAATCTTTGTTATCATTAATTTTCCAATGCTGGTCATAGCATCCAACGTCGTGAAACTCGACGAAGAAAACAGATCCTTTGCCTTCATGGAGCTATTTCAGACAGGCATCCCGAAAATGCAGATGTGTTCTCTTGGAATAGCCATCAATTTCGTTCTTTTCACCATTTATACCTTTGTTCTGTCCATGACCCAGGTCTTCGGAGACACGCAGGCGGTAGTCGCTTTCAGTGCGCTTCTGCTCATTGTTGAAATCGTGGCAGGTGATTTCCTTTACATTTACGTCCATGAAACAATAAGACTTGGAAATTTTAAAACCTCCTACGAATCTGCCAAAAAGGCTTTTCAAAGGGATCTGAAGCTTTCATACAGCTTTGCCACGCTCACGATCATAACCGGTCTTACCATGGCTTATCTGGCCTACATATTTGTAGACGGTTTCCTTGACATAGCAACTGTTCTCAATAATCCTAATGTCCCGGTTGACATGCAGCTGGCTG
Organism: uncultured Aeromonadales bacterium; assembly: GCA_902796095.1. Lineage (GTDB taxonomy): Bacteria > Pseudomonadota > Gammaproteobacteria > Enterobacterales > Succinivibrionaceae > UBA2804. The sequence goes on from CADBNP010000155.1 coordinate 781, forward strand.
TACTCCACTGTCTGCTGTCATTTATCATACTTATACTCCTTAACACCATTAATCTTACTGCAAAGGGAATGCTGATCCGCAGGATCAGGGAAAAGGAAAAAGAGGATCTCAAATACGTGGCGTAAGAAGCTAAATCAGACTGCAGAAATCCGAAGATGAGTATCTGAATGAGAATCGAAAAATGAAAAAATTCATAATAAGTATATTCAGCAAATACATGGCCTTGATCGCTCTGCTTGTATCTGTACTGGCATACTTCGCTGACGGCAGCTTTACATCATGGATTAATAATACTTCATTTCTTGACGGAAACGTTTCGATCCAGCATCTGCTGATGATTATCATGTTCGGAATGGGTCTGACTCTGACCCCACGGGATTTTTACTTTGTTCTTAAGCACCCCCGCAGCATTATTGCAGGAGAAATAATACAGTTTGCAGTCATGCCTCTTGCAGGATTCATTCTGTGCATCATTTTCAGCCTGCCGGCTGAGCTTGCAACAGGCGTTATCCTGGTGGGATGCTGTCCGGGAGGAACTGCTTCAAACGTAATGACGTACATGGCAAAGGGAGATGTGGCACTGTCCATCGGAATGACAGCTGTTTCTACACTTCTGGCTCCTCTGATAACACCTCTGGCCACATGGTTTTACATCAGCATGTATCAGCAGGTACAGACTGAAGAGATTGTAATTGATACTGTCGCCATGTTCCTGAGTATTGTGCAGATAGTGATAGTACCGGTTGTTCTCGGTCTGATTTTCAATGCACTCTTTGGAAAAATCACTAAGGCGGCAGTGGAGTTTCTCCCTGTTGTTTCATGTATTGCCATATGTATGATAATAGGCTTTGTAATAGATGCCAACAGCGAAAAACTGTTTAAATACGGCATGGTTATTATAGCCGTGGTTGTTCTGCATAATCTCGCCGGATATGTATTCGGCTATCTTGCCGGAAGTCTTCTCAAACTTGATTCAAAACAGAAGAGTGCAGTTACCATAGAGATCGGCATGCAGAATTCCGGTCTTGCCACATCGCTGGCCAGCACATGCTTTTCATCCCTTTCCCTTGCAACAGTACCTGGAGCCATTTTCAGTGCCTGGCACAACATATCCGGAGCAATTGCAGCAGGGATAATGAGAAGGAGTGCATCGGAGAAGTGACTCGGCGACAAATCGACCGCATACCGTTTTGATCAGAAACAGCGGAACAGGAAAGCCGGAAAAATCCGACTTTTTTATTTCATTTCACAATACACAAGGTGAAATCTATTTTGTTATGAACATGGACAGAGAATCATTAAGTGCTCTGAACTGTTCCCTCAGATCATCCGCTGTCTGTGCATAAGCATTCGAATTCTCGAGAATTTCTTCAGCTGAGTTCTCAGCCTGATCTATATTATCAAAGGCGGCACTTACCAGATCGTTCTGCTCCTCGGCTATTTTTGCAATTCTCTGAGTTGATGAATTGATTTCATTGAAAGAAGCTGTAATATTTTTGATATGCTCCGAAGCATCATTAGTTCTGCTTACCACCATCTTGCATGTACCGATGCTGACATTCATCAGATCTACAGCATTCCTGTTTGCAACAACAAGAGTCTCAATAGTATTTTTGATATCCTCCGTAGCCTTCTGAGTATGACAGGAAAGATTGCGAACCTCATCTGCAACCACGGCAAAACCTCTGCCGTGTTCACCTGCTCTGGCAGCCTCAATGGCGGCATTGAGGGCAAGAAGGTTTGTGTTATTGGAAATTTCACTTATGCTGTTATTCAGATTTACAATGGCATCTGTACTTTCCCTGAGTTTGTCAAGTGCAGTGCGGGTACTGTCAAGCTCACCGCTCAGATTGCTGATGGAGTCCGCAACTCCGTCAATCATATACCGAAGCTCCGTGCATCCCGTTGTTGTATCATTCAGTTTAACAGACGAATCAGACATTTCCGTGGAAACGGAATTGGTCTGAGACTTCACCGATGAAATCATGTTATTTCCGCTTGTCAGCAGTTCCTTCTGCTTCTGTGCCTTCTCATGAAGAAGTCCGCTCTGATCCTTAACTTCCTGTGAAATCTCCGTCAGAGCCGCAGCTGAAGAGATAAATTTTCCTATCAGACCTGACTGGCAGTCAAGGAACTTATTGAAACTTTCCTCCAGAACTCCAATCTCATCCCTGGTTCTTACCTTAATACGCTTTGTAAGATCAGCTCCGGCTCCGTCTGCCATACCAATCATGAATTTTGAAATGAAGCCTATCGGCTGCACAACCTGAACAGAAAGAAATTTATTGAGAACAATTACTGTCAGAGCCAGGATCACACACGAAATCAGCAGGATCATCTGAAAATTTGAAGCCGAGGTTGCTATCTGACTGGCAGGCACAACAAAACAGAAATGCCATGGTGCGTTCTTTACATCGCCTGACATCATATAATAGGTTATACCGTCAATCTTAAGTTCAGTCAGTTCGCCTCCGGACTGCTCCGCACTTCTGAGTTTGTCGGATGTAAACACAGGATTGAAGGCGCTTACCTCCTTCATGAAAACATCATCCTTATCAGAGATAATAACCTTATGATCATCGGTATAGAGAAGTGTGAATCCGTTTTTTGGAATTGATATTTTGGAAAGAGAATCCTTTAGTTCTGCTATTCTTACATCGGCTGCCACAACACCGCCCTGGGCCATCCGTGCCATTCCGATTACATTTTCGTTGAAGGTAAAATCCTTGTACGGAGAACTTATTCTGACCTCTGGCTGGTTTTCTCCCAGCTTGTACCAGGGACGCTGCCTCGGATCATATTTGGCCTGTCTGTACTGCTCCAGTGTTTTTTTGGTGGAGTACATATCACCTTCAGCCTGAGTTCCGTAGTATACGCCTCCGAAATTCATCGCCTTTCCTATCATTATGATATTGTTTCTGTTTTTAAGAAACTCCGGATCCTGCTGCGCCAGAGTGTCTACGACCTTCATACGATCTTGAAGCCAGGAATCGATAATATTGATGCTGTCATTAACCAGCGAAGCAAACATTGAGGATCCTATCTGGAAATTTTGCCTGTTTACTTCCCTGTCTTTCACCGTAAGATACATGCATATGGCTATCAGAAAAACCAAAAAAGGTATAAAAACAGAGATAAAAATCTTTGTTTTCAATGACTTAAAACTAAACATTCAATCCAATTCCTAATAAATCACAAAAATGCAACGACATTATTTTACCTGTGAAGGTCCGACAGCTTGTGTGATTTATGTTTCAAATAAACAAACAGAAATTTAAAAGTAAAGTCTGCAGGCTCAAAAAAAAATAATCGTACGTTGGGGCTCTGTTCAAAAAGTTAAGATGCCACTGAAAGTCATTACATTTCATAAACTATTTTTTGAACTTAAAAAAGTCATTAAAAAAGTCATAATTGTTAGTCCAGATAACTTAACGATGTGCGCTGATTCCAGGCTCAGCACATTCCCTGGCAGAGTCATTTTTTCATAACTAATCATGAAAAAAACAAGGATGCAAATAACCCGGATCTGAAAATTAGGATATAATCAACACGTTAGAGAACGACTGTATTTTACGGGATGCCGGCAGGCACTTTCAGTTGACTCTCTGCATAAGACTCCTTTTTTTAATTGAAAACGGGAACAACTATGACAGGATTTTCAAGAAAATTTATAACAGGACTCCTCCTTGCCTCCACTGTATTTTTCTCTGCAGCTGCCAGTGCGCTGCCATGGGGCTTTTATGTTGCAAAACAGGACAGGGATTCCATTATGTTCCAGAAAAACGAAAACGGTCGGGTTTACGTTAACATGACCACATACTCAATGAGCAACCGGAGTTTTTCTGACATCGTGAACGCCGTTGCCAACTCAAACGGTTCATCCTCATGCACCAAAATGAAGGACAATACTCCGATAGGCGGTCCGCGCTTTCACTGTCAGTACAATATAAACAGAACTCCCTACACTCTTCACCTCATACCTTATTATGAATGGAACTATGTTCTCTCCATCACCATATCCGGAGACAACTACCCGGGATTCGGGATCACCTATGATGATGTAAAAGACATGATCAATTACTGGTTCAACAACTAATGTCGATCTCAACAGTGCCGGTATGGATGAAGAAAACTCATCAAACGCTCAGCAGATAATCTTTTAATAAAACAGGATTACTGCAGCGGATTTGTCTGCAATGGAGCAAAACATTGCATTATTGAATAACCGTCACATTTTTGATATAATGCGTGCAGTTTCGATGCGGGAAAATCCGACATCAGTTATTGCCGACAGGAAGAATGAAAGTTATGTTATTTGAAAAATTTCATCATCACCACCATCCCTAGCAGTCTTTCAGGAGGATGGTTTCTGGGAGACATGATTAATCTTCCAGACCGGCATTTATAAAAGATGACAACCCTTGGAAGATCAGAACTTCCGAGGGTTTTAATTTTTGAAATAAGTTTTTACTGTTCTAAACACAAAGGAGCTGCCAGACAGGCAGATAATAAATATGAGTAGCGATCGCTTACGCATTGCAATGCAAAAATCAGGACGTTTAAGTCAGGACTCCCAGGCTTTGCTGAAAAGCTGCGGCTTAAAAATCAATAAAAGAGAGGACAGGCTGATTGCTCATGTGGAGAATATGGCCATTGATATTCTCAGAGTGCGTGATGATGACATTCCGGGTCTGGTAATGGACGGAGTTGTAGATTTAGGCATCGTAGGCGAAAACGTTCTCGAAGAAACAAGACTTGAAAGAAAGGCGCTTGGTCTGAAAACTGATTTCAAAACCTTAAAGCGACTTGACTACGGAGACTGCAGACTCTCTCTTGCCATTCCGACTGAGCAGGAATGGACAGGTCTTGAAATGCTTCGCGACGCAAAAATCGCCACCACCTACCCTAACCTGCTGCGGGAGTTTTTAGGAAAGAAGAACATCAGCTTCAAACCCGTACTGCTGACCGGTTCAGTTGAGGTTGCACCGAGAGCAGGCCTGGCAGACGCAATATGCGATCTGGTAAGTTCAGGTGCAACCATCGAGGCCAACGGTCTGAAGGAGGTTCAGGTTGTATTTGAGTCAAAGGCTGTTCTGATCCAGAGATACAAGGATTTATACCCTGCAAAGCAGGCTGTGCTTGATCAGCTGATGCCTCGCCTTGACGGCATGCTGATGGCAAGAGGCAGCAAATACATCATGCTTCATGCTCCGAAGAAGAATCTTGAAGAGATAATCAAAATCCTTCCGGGAGCGGAAAATCCGACCATACTTCCTCTTGCCCACACCGAGGATGTGGTAGCCGTTCATGTAGTGACCAAAGAAAAGCATTTCTGGGAAACCATGGAAAGGATCAAGGAACTTGGAGCCAGCTCCATTCTTGTTCTTCCAATCGAAAAAATGCTGCAGTAAAAATCTGAAATTCTGAGGATAAGATTAATGAAAACTGTTATCTGGGATCAGTTATCTGAGCAGGAGCGGGAAGAGGTTCTGACGCGTCCTGCCGTCAGTTCAAAAATTGATATCAACGGCATTGTAACCAATATTGTTGAACGCATCAGAACAGAAAAGGACGCCGCGCTGCTTGAATTTACGGCAAAACTGGATCATGTAACCGACGGAAAGCTCAAGCTGTCGGCAGATGAGATTAAGGAAAAAATCTCAAAGGTACCGGAAGAACTTAAAAAGGCCATCGATCATGCGTATGCCAACATTGCAAAGTTCCATGAGGCACAGAAGCGTCAGCCGGTAACTGTCCATACAGAGGACGGTATAACCTGCGAACTTCACACCCATGCAATAGAAAAAGTCGGTCTTTATGTTCCCGGAGGTTCCGCACCTCTTGTAAGCACCGTGCTTATGCTCGGAGTTCCCGCAAAAATAGCAGGATGCTCAAAGGTTGTACTATGTTCTCCTCCGCCTGTTGCAGATGAAATTATTTACGCGGCATCAATCTGCGGCATCACGGAAATATACAATATAGGCGGTGCTCAGGCCATAGCAGCCATGGCCTACGGCACGGAGACCGTTTCAAAGGTAGACAAGATATTTGGTCCGGGCAACGCCTTCGTAACGGAAGCCAAGAAGCAGATATCCAAGGACAACCGCGGTGCATCCATAGATATGCCGGCAGGTCCTTCAGAGGTTCTGGTTATCGCTGACTCAAAGGCCGATCCTTCATTTGTCGCTGCTGATCTGATGTCTCAGGCGGAGCATGGTCCGGATTCCCAGGTGATCCTGGTCACCGACAGCAGTGAACTGGCTGAGAAGGTAAACATGGCTCTGGACAGACAGCTTGAAATTCTTCCGCGAAAGGAGATAGCTGAAAAATCTCTGGAATCAAGCAGGGCGATAATATGCAGAGACATGAAGGAAGCATGCAGCATTTCCAATACCTATGCTCCGGAGCATCTTATCCTTCAGGTGGAGAAAGGACGAAGCCTTCTTCCTGATCTCCGCAACGCCGGTTCCATCTTCATCGGATCCTGGACTCCTGAGGCTGTAGGTGATTACGCCAGCGGTACTAATCACACTCTTCCTACATACGGATACGCCAGGACTTACTCCAGTCTGGGACTGGCTGACTTTGAAAGACGCTACACCGTGCAGGAGCTGACCCGTGAGGCCCTCGGCAGACTCGAAAACACCATCATAAAGATGACCGACGCAGAAGGTCTCATGGCTCACCAGCGTGCTGTCACAATCCGTCTCGGTCACTTTGAGGAGGGAAAATGAGTATTACAGATTTAGCCTGCAGAAGAGTGCAGGAATTAACACCGTACCAGTCAGCACGCCGCATCGGAGGCGTCGGAAGAGTTTACCTCAATGCAAACGAAAGTCCGGAAGGAATCAAATTCGATCTTGATTCATCATCCTACAACAGATATCCGGAGTGTCAGCCGCCTGAACTTATCCAGGCATATGCTGACTATATTGGAGTAAATCCCGGACACATACTTGTGGCAAGAGGATCGGATGAGGTGATAGGTCTTCTCTGCCGAACCTTCTGCGAACCGGGAAAGGACAGCATTCTGATTTGTCCGCCGACCTACGGGATGTATTCCATTGCTGCGGAAACAAACGGCATAGCAACGATAAAAGTTCAGCCAAAGGACAATTTCCAGCCTGATCTTCCGGCTGTGTTCAGGTCACTGAAGGAAAACTCCGTAAAGGTTCTGTTTCTCTGCTCCCCTAACAATCCGACTGGCACCATTATAGAAAGAGATCTTCTGATCGAAATTCTGAAGGAGACTGCCGGGAAAACCCTGGTTGTTGTGGATGAAGCCTATATAGAGTTCTCTCCGAACGATTCCTGCACAGATCTGCTGAATGAATACAGTCATCTTGTTGTTACAAGAACACTTTCAAAGGCCTTCGGTCTGGCCGGTCTCCGCTGCGGTTTTGCACTGGCGGATCCTGAAATCATCGGACTGCTTCTCAAGGTTATTGATCCTTATCCGATCTGTGCACCTGTTGCCCAGGTTGCCACTGCGGCTCTGGATCCTGAGAATATATGCGTTATGCAGAAAAGAGTTGATGAGCTTAACAGGATCAGAAACAGTTTTCTGGAACGCTGCAAAACATTGAAGTGTGTTACTGACAGTTTCGACTGCAACGGCAACTACGTACTTCTTAAATTCAAAGACGGAGAAAAGCTTTTTGAAGGAGCCAAAAAAGCCGGCTTTATACTCCGGGACTTCAACGACAAACCTATGTTAAAAAACTGCGTGCGCATAACTGTGGGATCCCGTGCCGAGATGGATGATCTCTTCACCTTCATGAAGGAGCATGACGAATGAAATATCTTTTTATCGATCGTGACGGAACCCTGGTTGCAGAGCCGGAGGACGAGCAGGTTGACAGTCTTGAAAAGATAAAGTTCGAGCCGAACGTAATTCCGGCACTCAGAGAACTGGAATCCTGCGGCTATACTCTGGTAATGGTTTCAAACCAGGACGGTCTCGGCACAGAATCTTTTCCGGAGGAAGATTTTGTGAAATCCCAGAATTTCATTCTGGATGTACTCTCATCCCAGGGTGTTAAATTCAGCGATATTCTGATCTGCCCTCATTTTCAGAACGAGAACTGCTCCTGCAGAAAGCCAAAAACAGGTCTGCTTCAGGAATACCTTAAAAGAACTGACTGGGACAGAGGAAATTCCTACGTTATCGGTGATCGTGAAACTGATGTCCGGCTTGCGGAAAACATGGGACTCAAATCTTTTCAGTACAACAGAGAGACATTGTCATGGACGGATATTGCCTCGGCCATAATCAATAAGAGCCGCACCGCCACTGTTGAAAGAAACACCAAGGAAACAAGGATTTCTGTCAGTGTGAATCTGGACCAGACAGGGGGAAGCTCCATCAGCACAGGCATCGGTTTTTTTGATCATATGCTGGATCAGATTGCGACCCACGGAGGTTTCCGGCTCAGTCTTAAGGCTGAAGGAGATCTTTTCGTGGATGAGCATCACACGGTTGAAGATGTTGGAATCGCTCTCGGAACCGCACTGAAGCAGGCTCTCGGAGAAAAACGCGGAATTGTGCGTTTTGCATATGCTCTTCCAATGGATGAGGTTTATGCCAAAATAGAAGGCTTTTCCACATCTCTTCTGAACGAAAAAATTACCGCATCCCTGGATATATCCGGCAGACCATTCTGCAGTTTTGTCTGCGATGCTGATTTTCTCAGAGAATACGTTGGAGAATTTCCGGTTGAAATGGTTCCTCATTTCTTCAGATCTCTTTCCGATGCCATGGGAATCACACTTCATCTCTTTGTCAGCGAAGGTAATACACATCATCAGGTGGAGGCTCTGTTCAAAGGCTTCGGACGTGCTCTGCGTCAGGCTCTGAAAGTAGAGGGCACAGCTCTGCCGTCATCCAAAGGAGTACTTTAATGGCATCACCCAAGATCACTGTTATCGACACAGGCTACGCAAACCTGACATCCGTAAAGATAGCACTGGAGAAAATAGGTGCCAGCGCAAAAATCAGTTATGATCCGGACGACATCAGAAACGCTGACAAACTGATCCTTCCGGGAGTCGGAACCGCCAGTGCCGCAATGGACAAGCTCCGCTCAAGACAGCTGGAAGATCTGATCCTTTCAGCAAAACAGCCGCTGCTTGGAATATGTCTCGGTATGCAGATGCTTTCTGAACATTCAGACGAAGATCTGACCGGAAACAGCACCGGAGTCGACTGTCTCGGAATCATCAAAACTGATGTAAGAATGATGAAGACGGGAAATCTCAGACTTCCGCACATGGGCTGGAATCAGATCAGAATAACATCTGATCACCCTTTATTCAAAGATATTCCTGACAGCAGCTACTTCTATTTTGTTCACTCCTACTGCATGGAGCTGAACAGTTCGACCATAGCTGAATGCACCTACGGTGAACCTTTTACCGCTGTGGTTGCCTCGGGTAA
>CADBNP010000156.1 GCA_902796095.1 uncultured Aeromonadales bacterium
ACCGTTGAATCAGCCGAGAAAAAACTTTCTGATGACAGAAAGAAACTCGAGGATGACAGGACTGCCAAAGAGGATGAATGCAGGAAGTGCAGTGACGACATAAGCTCTTTGAACGGTACTCTTGATAATGTAACCAGTTCTGTCAGGGAAGCTGAAAGTAAACTTGCAGATGCAGAAAAGGATCTATCTGATTTTCTCGCTGAAAACGGCAATATTGCCCGGGACGAGTTTGAACGTATAATCAGCAGAGATCTGAATGAGGTTGAAACCATGCGTTCTGCCTACAAGTCAAAGGAATCTGAATCAGAGCAGCTTAAGGGAAGGATTGGAAGTATTAACGATAATATCAGACAGTATGAGAAGGATAACTGTGATTCTCTGGAAGAGTTAGGAAGAGTTGTTTCATCAAGTCCTGAACTGAGCTGTCTCGGTAATCTTACGGATGGCGATCATCTCTGCAGTGACTGGTGCAGGGCTTTCGATCAGAAACTGGGGGAGCTAAAGACCGATTATGACAACATATCCCAGGATCTTGCTGTAAAGAGGGAAAATTACAAAATAGTCAAGAAAGCCGAGGCAGAGAAGAAACGTCTTGAAACAGAGTCGGAAAATCTGTACAAGCTGAATGAAATGTTCAAATCCAACAAGCTGCTTAACTTTGTTCAGGACTTTGTGTTCAGGAAACTTGTGGATTATGCAAATGTTCATATTTCAAAGATGTCAAACAGATATTCGCTGTGCACAGATCCGAATTATCGTCTCCAGCTGAATCTCGTGGACAACTACATGGGCGGTGAACTTAGACCGGTATCATCTGCATCCGGCGGCGAAACCTTCATTGTTTCCCTGGCTCTGGCTCTCAGTCTTGCCGATTTGTCCGGCTCGGGAGTTAAAATTGATTCCCTGTTCATTGATGAGGGATTCGGAAGTCTGGATCAGAACAACATCAGTATTGTGGTGAATGCTCTTGAAAACCTGTACTCTTCGGGTAAGCAGATAGGTATTATTACTCATGTTGAAACCCTGATTGATCGTGTTGACGCCAGGATTGAGGTACGCCGTACTGCCGGCGGGGCAAGTGAGATAGTAATTCCGGTCTGATCTTTTCTGGGAAAATCATCTCTAAGCACCCTGATGCATGCTGAAATTCAAACCTGAGCAATGATTTCAGCATGCATTTTTGTTTTGTTCGTACAGACCGCTCAGGAGCGGTGCGGATTTCAGTGCGGGGACGTACATAAATGAAAGCAGGCCTATTGCTTCTCTGGAGTCTTTAGAACTCCAGAGAGTGTGTTTCAGTGATGAGATGTATATGAATGACAGGTTGGAGAACTGAATTGCTGGTTGTTTTTTGACTTGCTATCCTGTGGCAGACAAGTCAGTTGCTGTTGGAAAGAATGTGCCGGAATCAGAAACCTGCCTGTTTTTTTGAAAATGGAATGTTTTAAGCTGCTTGATATGTTTTTAGTGTCCACAATCAGTCGGATACTATGTATCAGAATCAGAATCAGAATCCGAATCATGATTTGGAAAGGAGAAGAATATTTGGATATGACAAAAGATACCTAAAACTACTACTTAGCAAAAACTGCTTGGTCACTGTTTAAATTCATAAAGGTAAAAATACCGTCTGTCCCGTTGGATGCAAACATAAATACAATTTCGTTATCACCGAAATTAGTAGACTAGTCAAGTCAGACTTTAGGTGTGCATATTTTTATCGCTAGCAGATAGCAATGAGATCTGGTTCACATATTGAAATAGATAAAAATACGTGAAAAACATGCAAACGGTTTCAAATGACTCTTTTTGTTTACCTTATGGTAATAAAAATTTAGATCTGTATCAAATATGGATGTTTTGTGTGATACGGATCACCGTTCTCGCTCGCGTGATGTAACCTTTTGATTTTATAGAGAAAATTTTTTTACAAAAACTGCCAAAATATCAAATTGCGAAAAAATTACATTTTTTTGCGGTCTCGCTCGCAAAAGCCACTCTGGAGGCTTGATAATACTGGATCTTTTATATACACTGTGGACATCTGGCGGGATCGCCGGCTCTATTGAAACAAGCATCATGGATGTTTTTAAGATAAGCCAAGATTCGTGGACATCTGGCGGGATCGCCGGCTCTATTGAAACT
>CADBNP010000157.1 GCA_902796095.1 uncultured Aeromonadales bacterium
AATTTTCGTCTTGGAACATAGTTATATGACAGTACTGGAATTTTCTATCTGATTTTAGTTTTTTCTACACAGATCAAGGCAATTCTTTTTTTCAGAACATAAAATCTATCATGGATGTCTTTTCTCGAGGTCTGTCATGGGGTTCTTAAATTCTGTCAGCATCAGATTGCGCTATACGATTGTCGTCATAATTGTTTCCATAGCTATGGCTGCTGTCTGTTCATTATCTGTTTACAAAACCAACAAAACGGAAGCATACGGTTCTCTTGCCCAGGTTCATACCCGCAATCTGTACGGAATGATTGCCAAGATCCGCGATAACTGGAAGGATGCATCCTATTCCGTATCTATGATGGTAATGGCACAGGATTCTGATTCTTTCAGCAATGCAAAGGAATCATATACAAGATCTGTTGCCGGTCTTAATTCTGTAATCAATGAATATAAGAAATTCCCGAATCGGGATATAGCAGGTGATCTTGAAACTATAAACAAGCATATGGAAGAATTTGACAGCCGTGTGAGGACAAAACTTCTTCCTGCAATATCTGAGGGTAAAACCGAAGAAATGCTGACCTTCATACGTAAAGATGTGCCTGAAGTCGGCAAGGTAATTGATGAAATGGAAATAAATCTGACAAGAGCTGCTGACATTGTGATAAACCTCGATTTTAACGAGATTCAGTCGGCATCAGGTCTGATATGGGTCGTTTTCTGGTTTGTCATTGCTTTTCTTTTCTCTCTGCTTATCGTTTTTCTTTTTTCCGGTTCTGTCGTTTCCCGTCTCAATTTCCTTATCGCGAAAAGCAAGAGACTTGCTGATGGTGAACTGACAGTAAATGTGGAAAGTGCCGGTGCGGATGATGAAGTCGGACAGCTGGCCCGGGCTATAGGTTTGGTTGTAACTCGCCAGCATGCAGCCATAAGCCAGACATCATCTGTTTCTGATGAATTTTATGCTTCAGCTCAGAAAAGCGGAAAATATGCAAAATCAATTTCGTCATCTGCCAATTCGGTAGTGTCACAGTCCATGGCTATTGCTGCAGCAAGTGATCAGCTGGTTTCAACAACTACTGATATAGCGGAAAACTGCCGCGAGGCTGCCATGAACTCGGACGAGGTCAGAAATGTAACCGTTTCAGGCATGGATGCGGTCAAAGATACCGTGAGTCGCATTCGCGAGCAGAGTGTACGAAATAATGAGGATTCTTCCGCTGTGCTGGCTCTTGGACAGAAGATTCAGCGAATTGATACGGTTGTAACTACAATTCAGGAGATTGCTGAACAGACCAACCTGCTTGCCCTCAATGCGGCGATTGAGGCTGCCCGTGCCGGTGAACATGGCCGCGGTTTTGCCGTTGTTGCAGATGAGGTAAGAGCCCTTGCGGCAAGAACAACACAGTCAACTCATGAAATAATCGAGATGGTCAAATCTATTCATGAAGAGGCTGAACATGCCACTTCATCCATGTCCAACAGTGTCAGATCCATGAATGAGGTTGCCGATCAGGCGTCAACTCTTGAGAGTATGCTCGGTGCGATCCTGGATAAGGTGAATCGGGTAAACGCACAGATAAGGGAAATAGCAAAGTCTTCCGAGCAGCAGAGTTCAACTACATCTGATATATCAAACAATATGAGATATATAACAGAGTCGGTGCAGAATATAGCCAATCAGGCCAATGCACAGGCCGGCATTTCGGCAGGACTTGAGGGTATTTCCCAGAACATGAAGAAATCCTGTGATTCCTTCCATCTGTGAAGATAACCGGAATGAAAATTTATTGAACTTCCCTGATATGTGTGTGAGACGTTACTTTTTTATTAAGAAAATTAAGGAGTTGATGATGAAATTTGGTGAAAAGAGTAAATTTTTTGTTTCTTTAATTGCCGGAATTTTGTCTATCGGATTGACAGATGCGTATGCTGAAGAAGCTGACAGAGAGAGCATTGCCCAGGTTGCGCTTCTGCAGTCCCTGGCACAAGGGTATTTTGGCGGTACAGTTACTGCAAAAGAGCTGATTTCACGCGGAGACACGGGCATCGGAACATTTGAAGGATTGAATGGTGAACTGATCGCTTTGGATGGGGTGGTTTATCAGGCTCTGGGAGACGGGAATGTTATAGTTGCTCCTGACAGTACAATTATTCCTTATGCAACTGTGACGTTCTTTGATAACGATTTCTCAGTCAAACTAAAGGATATCAGAAACAAGGCTGATTTTGAGAAAGTGATGAATGAGGCTGTTAAGGAACATGGCGTAAACAGTTTTTACATGGTGAAGCTTCATGCGGAATTTGACTCTGTCCTGTTTCGCAGTGAATATGGAAGTGAGGAACCCTACCCTACACTGGTGGAAGCATTGAAAGGCAAGCAGACGGAATTTACTGAAAAAAATATCAAAGGCACTCTGGTTGGATTGTTCTGTCCAAACTATATGGGCGAACTGAATACTCCCGGCTGGCACTTTCATTTCATATCAGACGATAAAAAGAAAGGCGGGCATATTTTGGAACTTTCTTTAAAGGAGGCTACGGCATATCTTGACAAGACTGACAAGTTCACCATGATTTTGCATGATGAACCGAACTTCCATAAAATCAATCTGAAAAAAGATATGTCGGAGGATATTCGAAAGGCAGAGCATGACACCAAAGGAAAAATGCAGAAGTAGAAGCGTACTGAAGCCGGTATAACGCTTAAATGTTCTGTATGTGTTTCTTACTTTAACGGGCATGAAATCCCACGACCTGGAACGTGCGGTGTCAGTCCGTTTTTCTTAACAGCTGCAGATGTTTTTTATTGCGATTTTCGATATTTGAGGCTCTGAAGAGTACTTCAAATCCTTATGCTGCCAGCATTTGCGGAATGTTACGCAGGTTGGGCAACTGCACCGCTTTTGTTGTTTTTTACCTGTTGCAAATTATTTCCCTGAATACATCTGTGCTGTTTCGACTGTCAGGTTCGTACCCTGATTTCCTTTGGTTTGTGCAGACTGTCAAGTTCGATAATCATATCTGAACGGCACATTGTCGGTTCGATATGTTCAGTCAGATTAGGAAGATTTATGCTGTTCCACACTTCTGTTGCCTTTGCAGTAATTTCGTCATCGTCAAGAATGTTCAAGCTCCGGTAGTACCCCTTTCCATCGTGGCTCAGAGTAAGTACACGTTCCAGGAAGAACCTTTTCAGATCGGATGTGTTCATATGGAGAAATATGGAAAAGTCCGTTAGATCGGAGGAAATAATTCGATCGTTAGCGTGATTTGGCTGAAGCAGATTCAGCCCTTCCATGAAGATTACGTCGGGATTTTTAATCTCGTTGAATCTGTCGGTGAGAATATCGTAGCTTTCGTGGGAATAGATCGGGAGTTGAAACTCCTTTTCACCGGATCGCAGCTTTTTAAGAAAACCGATCTGTGCATCCCAGTCGTAGGATACCGGAAATCCCTTTTGTCCCATGAGATTTCGCTTTGTCAGCTCTGCTGTAGGCAGGAGAAAACAGTCTGTGCTGATCTGAAAAACAGCAAGATTAGGGTTGATGGATCTGAAAATATCGGCAAGCAGTGCCGTGGCTGTGGACTTTCCAGAAGCTACAGATCCGCAGAGACTTACAACGTATGGGGGCATGGCAGGAGCACTGTCAAAAAACTCAGATTCGCTCTGATAACGCTGCAGCAGACTTTCTCTTCTTTTGCTGATAAGTTTAACTGCAGGATAATAGAAATTTCTGATTTCATCGGTGCAGAATTTTGGATGACGGGATGCCAGATCTGAAATAATTTCATCATCAGGATTATTATCCACCGATTTTTTTAAAATACTGTATCTGCACTTCATCTAATCAGCCCTCTGTTTCAGAATCAACCAGTCTGAATTTTACTGAATTCCTCGGGACTGCTGAAGAAGAACAGTACTGCAGAGTTCAAAAAATACTCCGTTAGTATAAAAAGCATTCATAGAATATTAAAAGGAATATTTTTTTTAGAATAGCACTTGCAAAAGAAATATTTATCATATATCATACACTCGTTTTTTGGAGAGGTTCCAGAGTGGCTAAATGGAGCAGACTGTAAATCTGCCGGCTCTGCCTTCGATGGTTCGAATCCATCCCTCTCCACCATTGATACCTGGCGGGTATCGTATAGTGGTAATACCTAAGCCTTCCAAGCTTAAGACACGGGTTCGATTCCCGCTACCCGCTCCAATTCAGAGTCTCATCTTTATTCCCAAGTCTAAATATTTCCTTTAGCTTTTCTCTATTCAGGAGTTGGAATAAACCAAACAGTGATATCTATTCTGATTGGATTAAGGTACTTGAGATTTGAAGTCCCGGCTTCAGCCGGGTCTGGCACAGTTGTATCATTTGTTGATCAGTTGTGCTTTTGTGTTAAAATTGTTTGACCGCAGACTGCTTGTTCCCGGTATGGACATTTTGGTCAGCGGGGAAAATACAATATGGTAGGCTAAGGACTAGCCGAACCTAACGCTTGTAGACACTGGTAAGACTTATCTATGTTTCCTGTTGGTAAGTTGTTGTGGTTGAAGCAAGAAACCCTCGAGTTTAGGCTTCGCGGGTAGTTCACTTAATTTTTTTTGTATTTTTGTAATAATGTTCGTTTTTAGGTGACAATAATGGCAAAGGAAAAATTTGAACGTACAAAGACCCACGTAAACGTAGGTACTATCGGTCACGTTGACCACGGTAAAACAACTCTTAC
>CADBNP010000158.1 GCA_902796095.1 uncultured Aeromonadales bacterium
CAGTGTTCATGCTGTTAACACTGAACCGGTTTTGCCTCTCCCGGTGGAAATTTAACGCACCGTTCACTGAATTTACTTAAACACTGAGAGCAGAATTATTCCTAACGGAGTGTTTCTTGCTGTATAATTCTCGTGACGCACTGCACTTTCATCATCATGGAATGAACATTTTGAAGCGCAGAGTTCTCCATGACGGATGATGTTAATACCTTATTGAAACAATTTGTTATATATACAGTAACATTTAAAAGAATTATTAATTTAAGTTAATAATCAATGTACATATATTTATATAATAAATAATTCAGTTAGTATGTGAGGTGCGTCACGTTTATCTAAATTAACTTTCTTAAAGAATCCCGTATATACAGGCATGTATCCGGATGTGCCGGAGCATAACCGCGCACTGTCCTGAATCTGATAACTGATTGATTGTTTGTGACCCGCCGTTTACACACGGGAGAGAGATAGCGCCCCTGGGGCTTGCGATCTTGCTGTCATGCAGAGACGTCCAAAAAAAACAGATCCATCTTTTTCTGAAGGATCTGCATTTTGGCATCTTTGCATCAGCTGTTTAACGAAGAAACAGAGAAACAGTACAGCGGCAGAACTGCTGCATTCACTTCAGCACAGACAGCCCTGCCTGGCAGGGCTCCGCCTCATATCACGCTTCACATCTGTCTGCAGTATGCAATCTGTTCCGACATACTAAAAATGCTGAACTGTCTTTTTCTGCTGCTACTTGGATGAAGAGGACTTGCTCTGTGAGTTTCCGCCCTTCATCAGATCAAAGAATTCCTCATTGGTCTTGGTCTTGGCAATATTTCCGATCACCATCTCGGTTGCCTCGATTTCATCCATGTCATGAATATACTTGCGCAGGATCCAGATATTGCGCAGTTCATCCGGACGAAGAAGCATTTCGTCATGACGGGTGCCGGACTTGGTAATATCAATGGCAGGAAAGACTCTCTTCTCGGCCACACGGCGGGACATTCTTACCTCCATGTTGCCGGTACCCTTGAATTCCTCGAAGATCACCTCATCCATCTTGGATCCGGTATCAATCAGAGCAGTTGCAATAATGGTAAGGGATCCGCCGTTCTCGATGTTGCGGGCCGCGCCGAAAAACTTCTTCGGCTTGTGCAGCGCATTGGCATCCACACCGCCGGAAAGAACCTTTCCTGAAGGAGGTGTTACAGTATTGTAGGCTCTGGCAAGACGGGTGATGGAATCAAGAAGAATTACCACATCCTTGTTGTGCTCCACAAGACGCTTAGCCTTTTCGATAACCATTTCAGCAACCTGGACATGACGGCTGGCAGGCTCGTCAAAGGTTGAAGCCACAACTTCGCCCTGCACCAGGCGGGACATTTCGGTAACCTCTTCAGGACGTTCATCTATCAGAAGAACAATCAGCACGCACTCGGGATTGTTGGCAGTTATGCTCTGCGCAATATTCTGAAGCAGAACGGTCTTGCCGGCCTTCGGAGGTGCCACAATGAGACCGCGCTGACCCTTGCCGATTGGAGAGGCAAGATCAAGAAGTCTTGCAGTGATGTCTTCACGGGAGCCGTTGCCGCGCTCAAGTCTGAGCATTTCATCCGGGTGGATTGGAGTTAGATTTTCGAAGAGGACTTTGCGATTCTGATTTTCTGGTTCACCGTTGATGGTGTCAACTTTAAGGAGGGCGAAATATTTTTCACTGTCTGACTTGGGATTGCGGATTTTACCTTCTATGGTATCACCCGTTCTCAGATGCAGCTTTCGTATCTGATTCGGCGATACATAGATATCATCAGGTCCTGACAGATACGATGTATCGGAGCTTCTCAGAAAACCATATCCGTCCTGCATGGTTTCCAGAACACCGCTGCCGTAGATATCCTCGCCCTGGTCGGCATGCGCCTTCAGAATAGCGAAAATTAGATCTTTCTTGTAAGCCCTGGTGACCTCGAGTCCCATGTCGGCAGCCATGGTCTGAAGTTCGTCAACAGTTTTAGTTTTTAAATCTGATAAATGCATCATGACAAAATCAACACTAATTTTAATAATGAAAAAGCGTTACTGGTATTATTTTCAAAAGACAAAATTTCAACAAAACTCACAAATGCACAGCTATTTCAGTGAGAATATTAGAAAGCAGCAGATGCTGGAGAATTGAAATATTGATCAAAAAGAATTGAACCTTGATGGACTGTATTATAGGTTGCAGACGGTCTGAAATCAAGTATATTCAAGAATTTTTAAAAATTTTCCGATATGCGGGAAAGCACGGAAAAACATAGCGGCAGAGTATGCTCCAACTGCCGATCAGGCAGGGACAGCGACAGAAAAAGTCATTCAGAAACAAAACCTGCGGCTGCACCCGTTTCCCCTGCACATCTTCCTTTACCCTTTACTCCGTCAGGTTCTCTTCATTCTTTTCTTTTTTCACGTTCAGTTCCCGGGCCGGAGTTCAGACCGGACTCAAACAGGAAAGCGAAAACATGCCTAAGTCTATCTGCAGCTGCCCGCATTCAGCGTCCATGTCAGAAACTCGTTTCCGTCCTTTCTGAACACCAGATTTACACGGGCGGTCTTATCCAGAAGTTCCTTCAGATGTGCGTTGGTGCAGTAGCTTTTTATAATCAGATCCCGTTTGAGATCCATACTGCCGGCGGCACTGCCGTCCACATCAAAAATGTGCCTTACGCACTTTTCACCGTCGGCCTCAACTGCGGCAAGCTGCCCGAAGCTTGTCTTTATCGGAAGATTTTTTGAAAGGAGAGAAATATGATTTGTCACCGCAGGATCTGCCGCGGCCGGACCGTTCTGCCCGCCCCTGCCGTCACCGCCGCAGACCGGATCGACATCCTGCACCGAAGACGGATCATCGCTCTCCGGAACATCAGGATCCACACTGCCTTTCGGTTCATCTGAATCCTTTGCCCCGCTGCCGGAGGAGCAGAGTTCATCGGAGACCTCCATGCCGAACAGGAACTGATCCTTCTGATAGAAGGAAATCGTGATCTTGTCCAGCTGCTTCAGCATCTCCGCCACCTCAGGGTTCGAACACTGAACCGATGCCATGTGGTTTACAACCTCCTGGCGGTGCTTGACATAAAAATCCACCTTGTCTTCGTCAATTCTGTGATAGTAGTTGATCTGTCCCTTCGGCGGATTGCCGTCAGTATAGTTGTACGTCACACCGACAACCGTGGTATCCGTGGTTTTGATTGGTATAAGACGCTTAACCTGCTGCACCAGAGAAATAATTCCCCGCCTGTTAAGTTTGCCGTCCTTGTAATATCCATACACGTCCGAATCTATTGTCACCCCGGAAAAGAACATGCGGAACAATACGTACAGCAGTGCACATATCAGTATTACCACCACCTTTCTTCCCATATGAAGGATCCCTCCTGGCTTTGCCCGGTACTGTCTTCCCGGACACATTTGTTTTCAGCGGCATGACTCTTCCGCATCTCAGAAAAAATACCGCACTGCACCCGACAGCGCTGCAGACCATACCGCAGCTGAATAAAGGGCAGTCTTTACATCAGCTGTTTCGCCCTGTCCGGCTGATCTGCACTTTCTGCTCTGATTCACTGCATTTTCCGGCGGAATCCGTCCGCTGTGCACATCACTCCCGGCTCCGCGGATCACGCAGCACTGAAACGGCAGTTCCGCACAGGGGCATCATCCTTTCATGCGGTGCCGGCACATCCCGCACCGAATTATTACGTTTTCAGTCAGAAACATCATACGGTGCCGGTAAATCAGCTCACAGCAGAAACCTCCGGAACCG
>CADBNP010000159.1 GCA_902796095.1 uncultured Aeromonadales bacterium
GTCCGTCATAAACCAGCTGGGCAAACTCAAGACCGAGTCTTTCTCTCCAGTTTCTGGTAGTCTTGTCCAGAATAAGTTCCTCTACAGCGCGAAGAGCCGCCATCATCACTGTTCCGCCAGGGGTTTCATAGCATCCTCTTGACTTCATACCTACAAGACGGTTTTCAGTAATATCAACTCTTCCCACACCATGTTTTGCTGCAATTTCATTCAGTGTACTGAGACACTCGTAGGCAGACATTGACTTGTCGTTAACTGCAACAACCTCACCGTTTTCCACCCTGATCGAAACATACTCAGGCTGATCCGGTGCCTTCTCAGGATCTACAGTCCATGTCCACACATTTTCGGTGGCACGGTTCCAGGTATCCTCAAGTTCACCGCCCTCAGTAGAGATGTGCCATGCATTGGCGTCACGGCTGTAAATCTTCTTCAGAGTAGCCTTACATGGAATATTGCGCTCTGCAAGATAGTTCAGCAGATCCTCGCGGGAACGCATCTTCCACATTCTCCACGGAGCTATAACCTGAAGCTGCGGTGCCAGAGCTGCAACAGCACCTTCAAAACGAACCTGATCGTTACCCTTGCCGGTGCATCCGTGAGAAACAGCCTGAGCACCCTCCTCAAGGGCAACTTCAACCATAGCCTTTGCAATAACAGGACGGGCCATTGATGTACCGAGCAGATAAGATCCCTCGTAAACAGCTCCGGTCTTCAGAGTAGGATATACGTAGTTCTTAACAAACTCCTCACGCAGATCCTTAATTACACACTTGCTTGCACCTGACTGCTTTGCCTTTTCCTCAATGCCTTCCAGATCTTCACGATCCTGACCAACATCAGCTACAAAGCAGATAACCTCACAGTTGTTATAGTTTTCCTTAAGCCATGGCACAATAGATGATGTGTCAAGACCGCCTGAGTAGGCAAGCACAACCTTCTTAATTTCTTCAGCCATAATTATTTATTTCCTTGATTGAAAAGTGTAGCCATTACTGCCATCTGCGCATGAAGACGGTTTTCCGCCTCATCATAAATGATCGAGGACGGACCGTCCATCACTTCATCGGTAATTTCATATCCGCGATGAGCAGGCTGACAATGTAAAACGTGACGTATGCCGGTATCATCCAGCAGTTTCTGATTAACCTGATAAGGCATAAAGCGATCCTTCACCACTTCGAGAGGAGTATTATCGCCCATGGACACCCAGGTGTCGGTATAGGCAACATCGTAGCCTCTGACATCCTCCACTCTGTCGGTAACCATCAGGTGGGCACCGGATTTCTTCGCAATTTCAGCAGCCATATTAAAAATGGCGGCATCCGGACCTTCACCCTTCGGACACACGGCAGCAACAGTAGAGCCGAGTATTGCACCGGTGATCAGAAGAGAATGGGTCATATTGTTGCCGTCACCGAAGTAGGCAAGCTTAACCCTGGTGATATCATCATAATTCTCCATGATGGTCATATAATCAGCAAGAACCTGACATGGATGATACAGATTACACAGTGCGTTGATAACAGGCACTGTCCCGTATCTGCTTAATTCCAGCAGCGTATTATGATCATAAACTCTTGCCACAATGCCATCGCACCAGCGCGATATATTGCATGCATAATCCTTGATAGACTCACGCTTGCCCATTACACCGTTCTGCTGATCCATATAGACGGCATGACCGCCGAGACGGTATAATCCAACATCAAAGGTAACACGTGTGCGAAGTGACTGCTTTTCAAAAAGAGTCACCACACTCTTTCCCTCCAGCGTATGTCTGTAACTTTCAGGGTTGGCCTTCATATCCATACCCAGTTTAATCATCTCCAGTACCTCATCCCTGGAGAATTCTGTTGTATTCAGTAAATGACGCATAATATTCCTTTAATCTGCAATAACCTTTGTGCCGATGGCTTCACCCTTCAGCAGTCTGCTTAATTTATCCGGATATCTCCATCCGGCCACCGATATAGGACGTCCCAGTGTTTTGGATGCATCCAGGGCTGCTCTGACCTTGACCTCCATCCCTCCGGTAATAACCCCCCTGCCGATGAGTTCATCAGCATAAGAGTTTGTCATTTCGGAAATAAGAGCTCCGTTCTGATCCAGAATACCGGCGACATCAGACAGAAGAGCCAAATCCGCATTTAGAGCCATGGCAATAGACGTGGCAGCCTGATCTGCATTCACATTCATTAACTCGCCGTCAGCCGTTATGCCGATTGAACTGACAACCGGCATATATCCGTTTTCCAGAAGAACTTTAAGAAGTTCCGGGGATCCGGGCTTTGCAGTACCTACAGCTCCCAGTTCCGGATCCATCTGCTGAACCTGACACATTCCGCCGTCAGCCAGAGAAAGACCGACTACAGGCATACCATACTGAATGGCTTTTGCCATCATCAGTTTGTTGGCAGTACCTGCCAGAGCTCCGGTAATGAAAGGAATCTGATCCTTCGGAGTCACTCTGAGACCTTTTTTCTTCTCACTCTTCATCCCGAGTCCCTTAAGCAGATCATCAACCAGACATCCGCCGCCGTGAACCATAACAATCGGTCTCCGGTTTTCCCTGAGATACATGTTAAGTCCGTCAAACAGAGCATTGAGAGAGGCGTCATTCTCAATAAGAGCGCCTCCGAGCTTTATAACCAGAATATTGTTTTCCATTGGTACCTCAGATTAAGCCAAGAGTCTCATCATAGCCGCAGTTAATGTTGATACACTGCAGAGCCTGTCCAGCAGCACCCTTGATAAGATTGTCAATGGCAGATCCTACAATCAGAGTATTATCCTCTCTCTGCCAGTGAAGATCCACATACGGAGTATAGGCTACGGATCTGATTGAAGGCCACTGGTTCTGTATTCTGACCAGTTTTCTTCCGTCATAAACCTTGTGATAGGCTTCAGCTATCTGTTCATCTGTCACATTGTCTCTGAGCTGAACATATATGGTAGCCAGAATACCGCGCTTGAAGTTACCCAAATGAGGCTGGAAAAGCACCTTCTGCCCGAGATGGTGACTGATTTCAGGACGGTGACGGTGGGTAAAAACACCGTAAGGATTCAAACTTACCTCACAGAAGCTGGAGGTCAGTGACGCCTTGCGACCGGAACCTGACACTCCGGAAACAGCATTGATAATCGGCATGGAATCTTCACGAATGAGACCGGCATTGAACAGAGGCTTCAATGCCGTAAGTGATGCAGTAGGATAACAGCCGGCCACAGCAACAAGCTTTGCATTTCTTATAGCCTTGTCATTCCATTCCCCCAGACCGTAAACCGCACTTTCAAGCCAGTCAAGTCTGGTGTGGGTAAAACCGTAATATTTTTCATAAAACGCAGGATCATTCACCCTGTAGGCACCGGAAAGATCAAAAACTCTCTTGGAATCATCTGTTATAAAATCCGGAGCGATACGCATACTCACATCGTGAGCTGTGCAGAGACAGACTATATCCGCATTCTTCTTAATATCATCCAGAGCAACGTTATCATCGCACAGCGGAATTATTTCCTTGCCGACCACTCCGTTATACATAGGATAAAGATCTGAAAAGAGTCTGTGGGCATCCTTTGAGCTGCCGGAAACGTAAAGTCCGTACAGTTCCAGCTCAGGATGCTTTGCAATTAAAGCGGAAAGTTCAGCACCGGCATAGCCACTGGCACCGATAATCGCAACCTTAGGTTTATTCATGCTACTTGTCACCTGTTAAATATTCCAAAATTAAAAGTCTATTATGCCACAAACCATGATCTTTAGTATAAAAAATGTCCCCGCAGCCGCATAAAGATTCCTGCCGAAAAGTCAGGAGGATCAAATACCGGGCTAAACCCGGCCGGAGACGCTCTGCTTCAGTCTGAATAATATCTCATATAAAATATTTATGCAATGTATCTGCATAAATATTTGTTTAAAAATCTTACAGGCACACCATGTACTTGCTGTAGAATATGGGCATAAACAGTAAAAGGCAGGAGTAGAAAATGCAGGACATGAATTATTTTAAAGATCTGCTGGCCAGACTGATTGGAGTCTGTACCGTAAGCAGCGAGGATCAGACCGCTGACAGAAGCAACCTTGAACTTCTGAACATCCTTGAGGATGAAGCTGAGAGCATGAACGGCATCTGCACAAGACAGAATGTCCTGTCTTCTCCTCGCAAGGACAACATGCTGATCCGCTTCGGACCCGATGTTCCCGGAGGTCTTCTTCTTTCGGGACATACAGACACGGTACCCTATGATGAGCACGGCTGGAACTCAGATCCGTTCACACTGACCGAAGATCACGACTTCTTCTACGGTCTCGGAGTCATAGACATGAAAGGATTTTTCGCCCATGCCCTTGCCGCCTTCAGAGAAATCAGAGAAACAGCACCTCTGCTGAAGCCTCTTTACCTGCTTGCGACAGTAAACGAGGAAACGACCATGGCCGGAGCCATAGAATTTTCACGTTGTGCTTCAGTAAAACCGGATGCAGTTATTATTGGAGAGCCGACATCACTGACTCCAATCTTCAAGCACAAGGGCTATATGGCCTACCGCATTGAAGTAACCGGCAGGAGCTGCCACAGTTCCAACCCTGCTGAAGGTATCAATGCCATTTCCATAATGAACCGCATAATTTCAGGCATAGAACAAATGACCGGGATACTGAAAAATAAATATCAGGATCAGGGATTTCCGGTTAATCACCCGACCCTGAATATAGGCTCCGTTCACGGCGGCGATGCACCTAACAGGATTTGCGGATCCTGCGTACTTGAGCTGGATATAAGACCTACGCCGGCAACAAGTCCGGAGATGATGGACAGACTGCTGAGAGAAACTGTAATGAATGCCGCGTCTGCTGCGGGATATGATCAGAAGCTGATAAGCATAAAAGAGCTCTATTCTGCGATTCCGCCATTTGAAACAGATCCGGGATCAGAACTTATCGGATACTGCGAAAAAATTACAGGGAAAAATCGGGCTGCCGTAAACTACAGTACAGAAGCCTCATTCTTAAGTGCTCTCGGTGCGCCGCTGGTGGTTCTCGGTGCCGGAAACATAGCAGATGCACACCAGGTAAATGAAAAGCTTCCGAAAAAGGATGCAGAGGAAATAAACAGATTTCTCATGGAAATAATAAAGCAGTACTGCATGAAGGATTAAAACCTGACATCATCCGCTGCCTAAAAGGCAGGGGATTCCTGCCGGATAAAAAGTAAGACGTCAAAGAATACTAGCCGGCAGTCTGAGCCAGCCCCGAAGACTGGCGGCTGCGAAGAGAGCCGCGAGACACCTGGCTTCACGGAAGGCTGGATCCGAAAAGAGTGCTGAGATATTGGAAAGGGACCATCTGACAATCTCGATTGGCTCAGGTTCGTCTCCTGTATCAAGTGGCTTCTCTTCCAGATCCTCCGCCAGAACAAGATCAATACTTGCTTCAAAGAAGGACGGAGCAGAATTCACACTGCGAAGAAAGGTGTATTTCATGGCAGAGTAACCTGTCTCCTCCCTCAGTTCCCGATCAGCAGTCTGCTGCCACGATTCCCCGGACTCGGATTTTCCCTTTGGAAAACCAAGTTCATAGGAGTTTGTACCTGCACAGTACTCTCTCACCAGGATAATCTCATCTCCCATAACAGGAACTATCATAACAGCACCGCTGCCGCCTCCGGCCATTCTTTCATAATATCTGATCTGGCCGTTGGAAAACTTCAGGTGAAGTCTTTCTATTCTGAAATGCTCGGTATCAACTACGATACCGCGATCAAGAATCTGCGGAAGTTCATGCATAGTGATCAGTAGGTAAACTTGCCCTGATAGTTGATTTCAAAGGTTCCCGTGCTGTTGGGCTGACCCAGCATCTGAAGCAGAGGGCGAACCTCGTTTCCCTTGGCCGGGTTCGGCTTGGCAAAAGCCTTTACGCGGTACAGCTGCTCCTTCATGTCATATTCCATGTTGCCATCAATGGAAAAATACGGATTCTCCTGTTTCAACTTGACTATAAACAGTCCGTTGCGGCAGCTGAGTCCCATCACACCGTCGCCAAGACTGTAGTTGCCGAGAGGTGTTCCCACGTCAAGACCGGTAATATCTATATTTCCGGAAACCATTTTCTTGCAGCGGCTGGAATTAAAAACAGCATTGCCTACTGAAATGGTAATGTTACCGGTAACATCGACTGGAAGGTGATAACTGGTGTACTTGAGCATATTACCGAAGGATATGCTCAGATGCATATTGGAAACCTCCACATCTCCGTTTTTGTAGGAAATGTCCGTTTTTCCCGTAAGTCCCTTCGGATCTGACATCTGAAGGGTGTAGGTGCCTGCCAGGAGTCCGAACAGGGAGGTTGTCCAGTGAATATTCTTGTACTCATAATTATCAACATGAAGCACCTTGGCAGAGCCGTCCACTGCCCTGCCTGAAACACCCTCCAGATATACCCCCTTCGGCAGATCGATCTTAGCAAGAATTTTGGAAGCAGGAGCCTGATAGACGATACAAATCAGAAAAGCGACTATAAAAATAACAGCCATGATAAGAAGCTGGTAACGCAGCTTCAGGGGCTTGACTGACTTAACTTGTGAAAGATTCATTTCTTTTCAACCCTCCCCAGCATAAGCTTCCTGACCTTTAGATTATTGCTGTCATTTGGCTCCAGATCAATTGACTGGACATATATGGCGTACTTCTTTTCCAAATCATTGAGAAAATAAAAGAGCGTAACCGTATCGGTGACTCCTACTTCCACACTGGCCGATTCTCCTGAACGGTTTATTTTTGAAACCTTGAGTCCGAAATCTCTGGAAACACGATCTATCGCCTTTTCCAGAGATGCCGTGCGATCAGCATTCTCCTGCTGGCTCTTGCCCTGACCGGCCGGTACATATGAACTTATAATCTGATATTCCTTCACCAGTCTGGCATTTGTTGTCTCAAGAGTGCTGACCTTGTTCTGAAGAGGTCTGACCAGGGTGATCCAGGCGATAAAAATCAGGAAAAGAACGCCCACGGCCATTGCAATCTTCTGATCTCTCGGAGCCAGATTATCCCAGGCATCCCTTATATTTCTGATAAATTCACTCATGAATTTACCTCCTCTACAGTCAGCAGCACAGTATTGCGATCCTTTTCGGATCTGACCTCGCTTATATCGGCTCTGTACCCACGGTTGTTAAGGGCGTCCTTGATCCCCTCCACGTCATCAAATTCCCTGTATGCCAGCCTGAAGCGGTACTGACGGCGCTTGTCATCATAGTTAAAATCCACAAGAGAAGCCTTGCTGGTAAAACTTCCGAGAAGTTCAGCCAGTCTCTTGACGAAGCTGAGTTCAAGTTCCGACTCGCCGGGCTGATTTGTCAGCTGCTTGAACTGCGCCATCGGATTCACCACCTTGTTCACCATCGGGAACTTGGTCTTAAAAACCTTGATCAGCTGATTCTTCAGCTGCTTGCCTTCTCCGGTGTAATTGAAGTAGTTGCTGACAAGTGTTGCATAGTAAACGACAAATATGGCAAGAAGCACAGCTGCAACCTTGATCCAAGGTTTAAATACTGTGCCGAGAAGGAAGTTCTGACGCTGTGCCCGCTGTGCATCTGTAAGAGTTATGTGACTGCTCAGAGCTCCGAATGCCATGCTGGCCATAGGCATTATCACGTATGCATCCTCCTTTGGCGCATCGAAAGGGAATTCGGACAGACAGTAGAATGACGGAGGATTTTCAAGTCCCCTGAAATATTTGATCGCCAGCTGCTGACTGAGGCACATACCGCTGAACTGGGTACGGCGGAACACAAATTCTCCCGCCAGATTTACGACCGAGATCTTGCCCTCGCGGAACGGCAGCGTAAAAACATCCACCATCATTTTGCTCGGCATAAGAGCATATCTCGTCATTACAGAACGAACCCACTCCTGGTAGGACTTGTCGCATATCATTATGTCAACTTCCTTACCACGGATATTAAGCACCACAACTTCGACATCATCAACGTCTGATGCTATCTCATTCTCAATCATGAACGGGATGGAGCTTTTCATGCTCGGATTGAATCTCTTCGGATAGGTTAACGTCTTGAAGAAGAAATTATTGCAGGACTGAAGTACTATCAAATCCAGCTTAAAGTATGCTGAAAGCAGGGAAAGCTCATCCGTATTGCGAAGAACACCGCTTTCAATCACGCTCTCACTGGTATCCTCCACCACAGCGTAATTAATCGGACTGTCATCGCCGGTTCCAAGCCTTATAACCAAATGCTGACTCATTCAGCACCTCCATATTCTC
Source organism: uncultured Aeromonadales bacterium (assembly GCA_902796095.1). Classification (GTDB taxonomy): domain Bacteria; phylum Pseudomonadota; class Gammaproteobacteria; order Enterobacterales; family Succinivibrionaceae; genus UBA2804. Next base: position 8,282 of record CADBNP010000159.1, read on the forward strand.
TTTTGTATAAAACCGCATCTTTGTTGTTTTTAACAAAGTAGGAAAAAAATCTTCTCTTCATACCGTTATATTCAAGTACAGTCTCGGCATGAAAAACAGATGAGTTGATCGCTACCACCGACGATATGAATCCCTTTGTACGATCTGTGGACAGATTTGTAACCAGCTCCTGATTCAGAAAGTTGCTTACGGAGGTCCATCCCTCACGATCTCTGGATTTGATAATGTCCAGAGCCGATTCCACGGTCATGTAATCGCTCAGCATCAGAGCGGCCAGAAGCGGAGCCTTTGTTTCGGTAAGGGTATTGACGTTGATATGCAGCTCATTGTTCTGCAGAGTACAGACAAAAGGTTTGAGTCTTCTGTATATTGACGCGGTCATTCCCTTTGCCGCTCTTATTTCACTGACATTGTAGAGTCTTGTATTCGGCACTACAAAAGGATAGGCCAGAGACATATAGTACGAATCCTCGGCCCCGTTGCGGCTTATGGAGGTATCTGTATCAACCATGTCCGCAATGGAATCGACAACAACCTCCGCATCACCCTGCTGGATCTGCATATAAAGCATCAGCCGGAGCAGAACTTCCTTCGCCATGTTAGTTTTGTTTCCGGACCCATCACTGTAGTCATAACCGTGATTGGCCAGAGCATTGAGGTTAAAACAGGAATACTCGTCAAAAACATGAGTGGAGATAAGACCTCCGTCCACTTCAAAGGTACGTCCCTGGGTAGCCCAGTACTGACTCAGATTCACAGAATTCGGATCATCCTCAAAGTCCTGGTGCAAAACACGCCTGACCAGGGAATCCGAGCTTTTGTTATACCATTTGCCCTGAATTCCGTTGACAAAGTTTGCAGTACGCAGAAACTCACTGTTATAGTGCATGGTCATATTGGTGGCCACGATAACCATAACAGACAGGATCAGAAGTACTACAAGAAGAGCGGATCCCTTCTGACTTTCATATCTAGTAGTCATAATGCGGAATATAGTACTCCCTTCTTATTTTGCCCACATCATCAAGCACCAGACTGACCTCCACACCGAAGGGAAGTTTATTTGAGTTGATGGACTGATACCAGGCCAGACTGTTCATGGAAACTCTGAATCTCAGTTCAAAATTTGTAACATGGGAGATTACAACCTCCCAGTTGGGCTCCTTTGTATTGGCAGGATCCGATCTCGCATAGGTACCCCGCTCCAGATTGTTTTCCTTCAACCGGTAAACAACTCTCTGCAGTTCATTGCGATCCAGCATGGCTCCCGGATTAAAAAAGCCGGTTCTGACAAATTCAATTCCCCAGTCATCCGAATTGAAAATATTCTTTCCCGCCCAGATGTATTTGGTGGCATTATAGGCAGGATAACGGTTGCGTCTGTATGCCATCTGTTCAAAATCGTGATCCATAAGGTTCACGGCACGCTGTATCTCACCGAGGCGCTGCATCTTCTTGCCCGAAACTTCTTCGGTCATTACGGCAGCACCCAGGATCTCATAGGCGCCGGTGGCAAGAATGGAAAAAATAAGGATGCTGATCATTACCTCAATCAGCGTAAAACCTGAATTTCTCATCACTTTCGATACATATGGGTCAGAATTGATACAATAGGATCATCGTAATCCTTACTTCCGTGAACCTCTATAACAACTGCTACAAATTTTTCATCCTGGGTTTCTTCAGCCTTGTAGCGGTAGAACCATTCCCGATCCACCATAGTCTCGCTGCCTTCATTCCAGGAAAAAGAAGGTACCTGCTGACGCATTTCAAGCTCAGTAAGCTGGTTATCCGCCACAATAGTGGCGAATGTCTTGTCCTCCAGCCGCTGAAGTCCGAAAGACTGGTTGTTCATTGCTGACAGCAGAGCCACGCCAACCATGGCAAAAACAGCCAGAGCCACCAGAACCTCGAGAATGGTCATGCCCCTGTTTCTAGAAATATTCCGGATCCTTGTCATTCTCACCATTCTTAAGCACTATTTTGCCGTTCTCAGACATCTTTATAATATATTCAGCATAATCCCTGCTGGATTTTGTACTGATCTTGAGTTCAAAGGGCGTAACCTCCATGGAGGGATAAAAATACACCTGGGGCTGAACTCTGGTATCAAACTTATGCTCTATATCAGCCTTTGTAAGAGCACTCTCGCCGCTGAAGGATGACAGCGTCTCATAGGAAAGTCCGCCAACCGCAAGTTCCACCTGGTATTCGCCGGAAAACGAATATGAGGAATCAATCTGCGGAAGCCTGTACTCAACCCAGCCGTGCTTCTCATAGCTGTCAAACTTTGTGATCAGCTGACTTATGAAATCAGTATCCGACAGATGATGCTCTACCTCGTCTGAATGCTCACGCCGCAGGATCTTAAAACCCTCCTGATCTACGAAAAGACCTATCAGTTCACCCTCAACCATCGACTGCTCGTTAAGAAAAGCGAACAGACGGGCGTATTTGGAACACTGATCATGCAGCATGGATTCAGGAGACGACGCCGGACTGGTCATAATAACAACAGATGACGCCATGCCCATAATGACGATGACAATCAGTATTTCAAGAAGAGTAAAACCTCTGTGGTGAGTCCTCACAGTCCGGATCCTGTTTCTAAAACCGATTACTTATCTTTCTTCCAGTTGCCGATGTCATCATCTGTGCCGTCCTCACCGTCAGGTCCCAGAGAATAGAGATCATATCTCGAGGAATTATGAGTACCTGGATTGATGTACATGTAGTCATTTCCCCACGGATCCTGAGGAAGATCCTTTATATATCCGTCCTTGCGGTAACTCTTCGGCTCAGGCGACGAGGTAGGCTTGTTAACCAGGGCATCAAGTCCCTGCTCGGTTGTCGGAAATCTGTGATTATCAAGCTTGTACATATCAAGAGCATTATCCAGAGCCTTGATGTCCATACTTGCCTTTTCAATGGATGCCTGCTCCTTTGATCCCATAACATTGGTGGCGACTATGGCTGAAAGCATACCCATGATAACAACCACAACCATAATTTCCAGCAGCGTGAAGCCCTGTTGCCTCTTCATTTAAAAATCTCCCAAACACAACATCTAAAAAAAATTCTTCCATGCGCCTCTATGCCATGCTGTTCATCTTGAGAATCGGCTCAAGAATGGCAAGCACGATAAAAAGGACTACACCGGCCATGGTCACGATAAGCATTGGCTCAAAAATACTGAGTGCCATGCTGACCTGACGTTCAAATTCGTTATCCTGGTTGTCTGCAGATCGGATAAGCATACTGTCCAGTTCACCGGATTTTTCACCTGAAGCTATCATATGTATCATCATTGGCGGAAACAGCCCGGTTCGATCCAGTGCAATTTTAAGAGAAGAACCCTCACGGACCAGATCTGTGGCCTCCCTGATCTTCTCCTGAGCATAATCGTTGCTCAGAACCTCTCCGCTGATTTTGAGAGCCTCGAGAAGAGGAACAGCGGAAGAATTAAGAATTGCCAGCGTTCGTGCAAAACGGGCGGTATTGATACCGCGGCTTACTCTTCCGATAACCGGAAGTCTGAGGATCAGATGATGAAACCGGATCCGGTTCTCTCTGCTTCGCTGCCAGACCTTAAACAGGAAAAAGCCGCCCGCAAGAACAACAGCAAGGTACAGTCCGTAATCCCTGAGAAAATCACTGATGGCAATCAGCAGCTGAGTCGTGCCAGGGAGCCCCTTCTTAAGGTAGACGAACTGCGCAATAACCTTCGGTACAACACTTGTAAGCAGTATGGTGATAACAGATATGGCAACAAGAGTCAGAATTATCGGATAAATCATGGCCTGAAGAACCTTGCCCTTTATGGCCTGGCGCTTCTCACTGTAATCAGCCAGTCGGAGCAGTACGGTATCCAGATGACCTGACTTTTCGCCGGCGGACACCATTGCCCGGTACAGGTTGTCAAAAACCCGTGGAAACTGAGCCATGGAATCAGCCAGGGTATGACCCTCGAGAACCTTGTTCCGTACGGCAGAAATGATTGTACGTTGCTGGGCTGTTTCACACTGATCCGATACCGCCTTCAGAGCTTCTTCAATAGGAATTGCGGCAGACACCAGCGTTGCCAGTTGTCTTGTGATAAGAGCAAGATTGGATGCGTTGATCTTCGGTCCGAAAAAAGAGCTGGATTCAGTTTTGGACTGCATCTTCTTTACAGATTCCACCACCTCAACCGGTATAAGTCCCTGCTCTCTGAGCCTGGTTCTTACCTGCTTTGAAGAATCGGCATCCATGATGCCGGTATCCGTCTTTCCGTTTTTATCGATTGCAGTGTACGAGTACGACGCCATACTAGTTGTCCCTTGCCACTCTCAGAACCTCCTCCACAGTGGTCAAACCCTGCAGAGCCTTGGCCATGCCGTCATCCTTGATACTAGGCGTAGTCGGACGAACCTCGTTTTCAATAAACAGTTCACCCTTTTCCGCATTGATGCTCTCGCGAACTTCATTATTTATAACCACAAGCTCGTGAATGCCCATTCGACCTTTATAGCCGGAATTGTTGCACTCCTCACAGCCCACCGGACGGTAAAGGAAAAGTTCATCCTCGGGTTCAAGACCGACAAGCTCCTTTTCACTTGGAGATGCGGCATATTTTTCCTTGCAGTTCGGACACAGAGTTCTTACAAGACGCTGAGCCAGCACTCCAAGAAGCGTGGATGACAGAAGGAATGACTCGATACCCATATCTCTCAGTCGGGTAATGGCACCAATGGCTGTATTCGTATGAAGGGTTGACAGTACAAGATGACCAGTCAGGGAAGCCTGCACCGCAATATCAGCAGTTTCCTTATCACGGATTTCTCCCACCATCACCACATCAGGATCCTGACGCAGTATTGCCCGGAGTCCCCGAGCAAATGTCATGTCCACCTTCGGATTGACCTGGGTCTGACCGATACCCTCAAGATCATACTCTATAGGATCCTCTACGGTCATAATGTTGAGGTTCTTTGAATTGATATTGGAAAGAGCTGCGTACAGCGTCGTAGACTTGCCGGAGCCGGTAGGTCCTGTAACCAGAATAATGCCGTGAGGCTTGTGCACCAGACTGACAAGCTGTTTGCGGTTGTTTTCCGTCATACCAAGCTGCTCAAGCTCAAGATGAACCGCATTCTTGTCAAGTAGACGGAGAACCACGCGCTCGCCATGTGACGACGGCATGGTTGACACACGCACATCCACCGCTCTGCCGCCGATCTTAAGCGAGATACGTCCGTCCTGAGGCACTCTCTTTTCAGCAATGTCAAGCTTTGCCATAACCTTTATTCTGGAAATAAGCAGAGGTCCCATCTGACGCGGATTGCGGATGATCTCCTTCAGAATGCCGTCCACACGGAATCTTATTACGAGGTAGTTTTCGAAGGACTCGATATGAATATCGGAAGCTCCCTCCTTGATCGCCTCGCTGAGCATGGCATTTATCAGACGGATAATAGGAGCATCGTCCTCGGCATCAAGAAGATCCTCTGTTGACGGCAGATCCTCAGCTATGGAGAAGAAATCCACCTCACTGCCGATATCATTCATCAGCTGCTTGGCCTCGGAGGAATCAAGCTGATATGCCTGCGTCAGCTTCTCATTGAAGGATTCCTGCTCCACTACCTTGATTTTAAAACTGGATCCAGCCTTTCTTGAAACCTCCAGAATTTCTGCAGGCTCCAGTTCATGGAACGAATAAACAACCATTCGTCCATGAGGATCCCTGTCTAAAACTACACCATGATCCCTGGCATAGGAGAAATCAAGACGGACATCCAGTTTTTCGGATTTTTCCTCCGACGCCACTTCCTCTTTAACTTCTTCATTAGCCATTACTTGGACACATCCTCTGGAGTAAGTTTAAAACCGCCGTTGTCAGAGCTGTAGAGATCAAGATTGTTCCGATCATATTCCTTCATTACAGGGATGGTTATCTCATCAGGAAGCAGCGGAATGCCGCGCTCAAAACGATCAAGCTGTTCCGTTCTGAATTTGGTGTACTTGTTGCGGGAAATTGAGGAATAGGTATCAGGATCCCTCAGAATCACCGGATGGATAAACACCATCAGGTTGCGTTTTTCCTTGCTTGTACGGGTAGCCCTGAAAAGTGCTCCGATAAAAGGAATATCTCCGAGGATAGGGACCTTGGATACAATCTCCTGCTCATCCTCGCTGATCAGACCGCCGAGAACAACTGTATCTCCGCTCTTTACCAGAACCGAATTCTTGATATTTCTCATGTTGAAGGTAGGACCGTAATCCGAATTGGCAGTGGAGTTGTCCACAGAGGAAACCTCCTGTTCCATTTCGAGACGTACTGAATCTCCCTCATTAATCTGCGGAGTGAACTTGAGTTTTGTACCAACCGACTTGCGCTCCACTGTTTTATAAATGTTGCTGGCATCTGAAGACAGTGAACTCTGACTTCCGGTCACAACAGGAACCTCCTGACCGACTGTGAATTCAGCTGGCTGATTATCAAGAGTTACAATGGAAGGTGTAGACAGAACATTGCTGCGATTGTCATTCCTCAGAGCTGTAACAAGACTCAGCCAGTTGCCGGAATAGAATCCCATGACTCCGCCGTATACACTGCCGGCAACTGTTTTTATGATATCACCGTTTGCGGCAGACGGGAAAAGACTGGCCTGCGCCGAGGTGGCAGGGAAATTTGTTCCTCCGCCCTTTACATTGGCCCACTGAACACCGAGCTGAGCGGCATCCACGTTAGAAACCTCAACAATTATGGCCTCCACATAAACCTGAGCTCTTCTGATATCCAGTTTTGCAATCACATTTTCGATCTGCTGCATGAGATCCGGCTGGGCATTGATGATAATGGAGTTCGTCTCCTCATCCGCATAGATGCCGAACTTTATCTTGTTTGTGGCATTGGCACCTGCGTTGCCGCCGGACTTATCCTTGTCCAGATCATTGCCGAGTCCGTTCAGAACCTCAACAACATTCTTTGCCTTGGCATACTTCAGGTATACAACCTTGGTATTGCCGACATATTCCTGATCCTGATCAAGTCTGCGTATAAGCTGGATGACTCTCTTTCTTACATTAGGTTCGCCGGATACAACAATGGAATTGGATCTCTCGTCAGCCTCAATCTTCGGCTTAAGCAACGTCGGAGTTGTCTTGTTGCGATCATCATTAAGAAGATTGTTGATAAGACGTACGAGCTCTGCAGCTGATGCATAGCGCACTTTTACAATATCCACATCCTGATTGCCGGCCTTGTCGACACGCTTGACCACATCTATGACGCGGTTTACCACATTGGCGCGTCCTGTAATAATCAGAACATTTGACGGCTCATAATGAACAACGTTTCCGCCTTCGGACAGATCCACCATCTGACGGAGCAGAGGCGAAAGCTCCTTTACCGAAACATTCTCCACCGGTACAACGCGGGCAACCATCTCCGCACCTTCACCGGGATGGGCATCATCGTAAAGCGGTATGCCCACGGCTTTGGCCTTGGCAGCTTTCACAACCTTGATAGTCTGATCACCGACCGGAATGGCCGTAAGCCCGTACAGTTCCAGAACGCTGAGGAAAAACTGATAATATTCCTCATCATTAAGCACATCGTAACTGCGGATATTAATCTTGCCCTTCACAGTAGGATCAATAACCATGTTCTTATGCAGATTCTTTCCTACCGTATTTATAAACTCTGTTATTTCCGTGTTTTTGAAACTGGCTGAATACTGAGCCGCATCGGCAACACCGTAACAACCGAAGATCAGTGCAACAGCTGCTGCAATTTTTCTAATTTTCATAATTAGTGCTTCACCTTAAACTCTGGACTATTTTGAGGCACCCATTTCGCCCAAATTAATATAAATGTTCTCTGTAACACCGCCGCGATCAACGGTTATTTCAAAATTCTGAATATTTCTGTATTCCGAAAACAGCTTTTTGGCCTGCTCAGGATCTGTCAGATCGTAGCCGTTTACCGCCGTAGCCAGATCATTCTCCTTGAATCCCGCCTTTATGAAGAGTTCCGGCTTCCTGCCCGGATTCAGGCGGTAGCCCTTGAGCGCTGCTCCTTCCTTAATCGGAGATATGCTTACATAATCCATGAAATCCCCGTTGTCGATGGAAGGTCTGCCGCCCTGCTGCTGTGCCGGACCTCTTGCCCCCGGTCTTGACGGGGCGTTGCTGCCTGTCGTATTGGGATTTCGAACTACAGGAGGAGGTGACGGAACCTTGTTGTCGTCATCCAGGAAATATACATCAATTCTGCCATTGTTAAACACTTCAACACGGTTGTCCATAATATGACTCACCCTGGCCGCGGTGCCTTCAATGGCATCTCCCTCGCCGTAAAGAACCTCTTCATTACGGTACTGAATGATTACCTGGGATTTGTTGCGGTGATCACTAGCCAGAATGCCGGTAATTACAAGAGGAAGCTTAACCGGTCCTGCAGGCTGAGCCGGCTTGGTCTCGACAGGAGCGGTTCCGGAGCCAGCGCCGCGACCTGCGGCAACCTGCTCAGCAGTTTTTCCAAGCTGGGAAAGTTTTTCAGGAATAACAGGAAAAACCTTTGTTTCAAGGATATCACTGAGATAACTGTGCTCCTTCGTCTCTTTGGACTGAGACTGTGAGGATACGGTATCTCCTCCGCGGTAGTCAGAAAAAAAGGACCAGAACAGCCTGGCTGAATTACTTGCCAGAACAAGAAAAAGAACGGCAAAAACAATCCACGCATAAATTCTGCAGGCACCGTTATTCAGCCATTTCGATGCAAAACTTTTAAATTTTTCCTGATATTCAGCTGTATTAATCATTTCCTACTCACTCTTCTGAGTCCTGCTCATCAGATCCACCGCTGCATCTTTTGGAGACTTGTTTTCAAACAGCAGTGCATAAATTTCATCGCAGATCGGCATGCTGACATTGTATCTGCGGGCCAGTTCCCGCACTTCTCTGGTATTGTAATAACCTTCTGCAACCTGCCCTATCTCCTTCATGGCCTCTTCCGCCGTTTTGCCCTTTCCCAGAGCTATGCCGAGACGCCTGTTTCGTGACTGATTGTCCGTACATGTAAGAACAAGATCACCCATTCCCGACATGCCCATGAAAGTTTCCTTTTTTGCCCCGATGGCCAGACCGAGTCTCTGCAGTTCAACCAGTCCTCTCGTAATGAGAGCTGTCCTGGCATTGGCACCAAAGCCTAGACCGTCGGATACACCTGCACCTATGGCAATCACATTCTTAACTGCACCGCCGATCTGCAGTCCTATAAAATCATCATTCGTATATATTCTGAAACTGCTGCCGCAGCGCATCAGCTCAGACAGTTCAGAGGCAAAAGCCGGATCTGTCGAGGCTACCGCAATTACAGTCGGCAGGCCGAAAGCCAGTTCCTTCGCAAATGTAGGGCCGGAAATAATGGCAAGCGGTATTCCCTCACCTAAAATCTCCCTTGCAACAGTCCCAAGAAGTCTTCCTGTTCCATGCTCAAGTCCCTTTGTAGCCCACACCAGTCTGTGCTTCGGTGTCAGATACGGCTTAATGCTGTTTAAAGTTGATCCGAAAAACATGCTTGGAACCACCACCAGCAGAACCTCGGATGCCGTAACCGCATCTTCAATACTGTTTGTGACATGCAGAGAGTCAGGCATCCTGACGCCCGGCAGATACTTCACATTCTCGCGGTGCTCCTCCAGACTGTCTATCTCCTCCTTAACAAAACCCCAGAGAAGGACATTAAGTCCCTTGCGTGCCAGAGAAACGGCAAGTGCCGTTCCATAGGATCCGGAACCGAAAACAGATATATCGTAACGTAAACTCATCAGGTAAATCTTAAACAGAAAAAATCTCAATGATTATATTTCAGGTTGCTAACCTCTTCAATTTTTAGTTGGGTTTAGTAGGTAATTAGTATAACTAACTCACAGAACAACTACGCGGTAGTTCAAAAAATCTGTGATCCAGATTGTTTTTTTATCTGCAGAAATCCCGAGATTGCCTCCGCATAACTGAACGGCAGCAGCGGATAAAACAAACCAGCATTCCTTATGCCGTCAGTTTTACAAAATACAGCAGTGCAGGTTCGAGACAACCGCCGGCATCTTCAACTGATTAGAATCCGCCAGACTCTCACATAATTCCCGCTCAGTATGCCGTTTTTCAATTCCACAGGCAAAAAAAGAGCCCGGATAAACCGGACTCCATTTTTTTTACTGCTTATTCAGTCAGACGATTATTCAGCCACAAGGCTCCAGGTCAGATTTGCATCATTAACGACGAGGGTATAATTTCCAACTTCGGTAATGTGCACATCTTTACAGGATCCATGATTGCTGCACAGTGTATTGCTGCCTGCGTCGCCCCAGACGGTACCATTCCAGTCAGGAGAATCAGTAACCTTGAAGCGCTGAGCCCCGTTACCATCGCCCTGACCCGTCAGTACCAGACTTATTCTCCATGTACCAGTGGACGAATCATAGGTCATGGCATCATGAGACCAGGAGTTTGTAGTACCGGCATAGTACATTGCACTGTGTGTAGGAGCAATGTAGACATCGGTTACTGAAACGGTATGCTGAACATTTGCACTGTACTCTGCATCAGACACGGTCAGCTTGACGCTGTAGTTACCGTTCTTTGCATAGGTATGTGTCGGATCCTTTTCATTGGAGGTTGAACCGTCTCCGAAATCCCAGCTGTAGGA
>CADBNP010000160.1 GCA_902796095.1 uncultured Aeromonadales bacterium
GATCAGAGACGTTTTAAAAGACGCTTTTGCCTGGGCCTACAAAACTGAGATGAATGGCAGCACAAAAGATGCAGGAGCAAAAAATGCAGAGGCGTTAAAGGAACTCAGTTCGAATTATCTGAGAGCCGGTAATTATATTCAGGCTATGAATGCCTGTTATTCGGCCCTTATGAATTATGAATTCAGGCAGGACACTTCAAAGGATGATTCCAAAACCGACAGGAGTCAGTGGGTTGAAGAAAGCCAAAAAATCCGTGATGCCGTTAATGAAAAGTATAAGAGTATAAAAGGTTCTTCTTGTCCTTCCCCGTACAGTAGACTTATTGCCTACAGGAGTATGCTGATCCATAAAAATGATATTTCCGGTGACGGGATCGAATGGAACTATAACAATAAGTACACTCTGGAAAAACTGGTTTACGGTCAGAATGAAGGCTCTGTAAGTTTAACCAGACTGCCTAAGGCTATTCGCGAATGTATCAAGGAATTTGGAGTTTCCTCCGGAATAAAATCACAGAAGTCTTCTAACGAAAATATTCTGATCTCCTTCATCGGTTCTGGTGACTATGCGAAATGCGATTATACCTATGTTGATCCGGCAGGTTCTGAAAAGCATGAATTTGATATCACCGGCTCCCGTGTGATTGGCATGTCTCTTGCCGGTAAGGTGAACTCTTTTTCGGGTAAGAATAAACTGACAAAACTTCTGATCTGCGGTACCAGAACAAGTAACTGGAGAATGGTACTGTTTGCCCTGCAGCAGGAGTTTGCCGGCAGACTTGGTGCTGAGGTCAGGGATGGACTAGATACCCTTGTTGACAGCATTAATGAGCATCAGGATCGCGATGCATCAGATGCGTCTGTATCGGAGGATCTTGTCTGCAGGCTTAACACCTTCCTGTCTGTCCATCAGAAGGAGCTCGGACTGGAGATTAAGATTGTGATGTCAGGTGACAGGATATCAGACCCGGGGTATGAGCAGAAACTGTTTGAAATGATAGAAAGCAATGTGGGTTTCAAAAGCCGGGTTTCCTTTGATATTACACACTGCTACAGAATTATTCCGATTCTGGTGCTCTGTATCATTGAACATCTGGTTGTGGTAAAGAAGATCAAAATAGAGCATATATTCTATGGAGAAGTGCCTCTGGAGAAGGATTTCAACTTCCTGAACGGTTTGAAAAAGTCTCAGCTTGAGAGTGATGAGGAGTTTTCTGATAAGCTGAAACGGATTGAGTCGGTTCTTTCGGACAATACAGAAAAGCAGGTGATGTCCGGATCCGTTTACGACATGATGAATATATCCAGACTGTTTGATTACTCCTTTGCACTCGGTCAGTACAGAGCGACAGATGATCCGGCATTTCTGGAACCTCTGATGGCGGCAGAATATAAGGACAGCAACCCTGATGTGTATGATGATTTTCAGAAGGGCGTATTCCTGAACAACTTTCTCATGCTTAAGGACAGCTGCAGTTTTCTGCTGAACGTTATTATTGCTCTGAATCAGCCTGTGAGAGATCCGGTGCTGGCGGTGCTGAAGAAGGAACTGCTGGAAAGTCTGACTGAGAGAGTTCCCGTGGATGATAACTATGACTACAGCTCTGATCCCGCAATTCAGCTTGCTTTTATGTGTCGCAGAGTAAGAAAGACAATGGAGCAGAATAATTACATGGAGGCATTGTGCTACTGTTATGAAGCCATGCTTTTGCTGCCGGAATATCTGTACGGTAAAATCAGAGAATTTGGAAAGAATTCGTGTAAAATCGATGAGAATGGCAAAATCAGGTTTTCTCGTGGTCTTCCTGAAGATGTTTACGGTTTTCTCAGACCTCTTGAGGATGATGATTCCTGTAATGTTCAGCGTTTTGCAGAAACCATCGGTAAGCATGGATTTAAAAAGGATAATAAGCACATTATGCCGTGCAACAGTGCACTGGCAGCGGCACTATACAAAGATCTTTGGCTCGCTATATCACGTCCTAGGAACAATATATTCCACGCAGACGAAAGCAGAAAACTGGATTTTCGCAAAAAAGTCAGGGAGAGTCTGGAGAATGCTCTTAGCGTGCTGGAGCACCAGTTTGATCAGAACTGATACGGGACAGGTTTGCTTCTTTTTACCGTTCCTGTGAACTGTTTTTGCAGAGAGTGGACTGACCTTCGCTTCTCTGCTTTTTTATTGGAATTCAGCCTGTTCAAGGAGCTGTGGTCTTTATTTTTCTACATATTTCCTGGAAAAAGATCTGATCAGCTTGTCCATAACAGCTTCATTTTGTTTGCTGGTTATGATACGTTTTCTTATGAGTCTGATGTAATACAGTAACTCATCGTATGAAAGAACGATCTCTTCATCGGCCTGTGTTCCAACTTCAACTCCGTCAAATTTCTCACGTTGACTTTGATCATATTCGTCCAGATCATCCCCAAAATTCGAACATGTATACTCATAACCGCTGCCTGTTCCGTTATTTAAGTTCTGAAGGAACTGAATAAAATCGGAGTTTGCAGCTTCATTCAAGTGAGCAATAATCGGGAAATCAGTATCTTTTAGCTGATCTTCTTCCTTCAGGTAAATTATGTA
>CADBNP010000161.1 GCA_902796095.1 uncultured Aeromonadales bacterium
CATAAACTCTTTTTTTTGATAAAATACACTGCCGTACCAGGAGTGTTTTTTGAAACTTTAGCGGTTAGATTTATGAGTTATTCACCACAGGTAATACCCGAGCATGTTGAGATATGCCCCTACTGCGACACAGTAATCAGGGTTCCTGAGCTTAAGGAGGGAGAGCGATTTACCTGTGACGTATGCGGTTCACTGATTTCATCTCTGGCACACAAGCCGGTAGTCCTGCCATTCATCTACTCCGTTGTATCTCTGTTTCTCTTCCTGTGCGTTGAACTTCTTCCGTTCATGAAGATAGGAATGGGCGGCATCATGATAGAGATGAACATAAGAGAGACTGTAACATCAATAGTGGATGAGGATTATAAATATCTTGGTATTTTCATATACTGCTGCATGCAGCTTTTTCCTTTCATCTGTCTGCTGATAATAGGATTTATTTACGGTTTTTTTCTGTGTCACAGGTATCCGTCATTTCTTAAACCCCTGGCAAAACTTTTCTTCAGACTGAAGGAATGGAGCATGATAGAGGTTTTTCTGGTGGCTACACTGGTAAGCATGGTAAAACTCATATCCATGGTTGATATAACTCTTGAGGGCGGTTTTTTCTGTTTCTGTATTTTCATATTTTTTTATATCAAGGTGGTTTCGTCTGTTGATCAGTGGTTTGTATGGAACAAACTGGTCCGGCTTGAGCGGTTTATGGGTTATAAGAGTCTTGCCGGTCGCAAGGGATCAAGAGAAGATCTTGTCCGCTGTGAAACCTGCGAGGCTGTAAACAGCGGTAAAAATGAAAGATGTCTGTGCTGCGGAGATAAGATAGAGCCGCGTAAAAAGAATTCTCAGCAGAGATGTCTGGCTTTTCTTATCGCCGCCGTGATAATGTATATCCCGGCCAATACGATGCCTATAATGATTACTGAATATATGGGCAGTGCTTCCGCATCGACAATCCTTGACGGTGTTGTGTATATGTGGGAGTCCGGATCCTATCCTATAGCAGTGATTATATTTGTGGCCAGTGTTGCAGTTCCGATAATAAAAATTGCCATTCTTTTCAGTCTCTGGATGTGTATAGAGTTTAACAGATTCAGAAGCACCAGATACAAGACCAGACTTTACCATCTTACAGAGTTCATAGGAAAATGGTCAATGGTTGATGTTTTTGTTGTGGCCATACTTACAGCTCTTATTCAGATGGGATCGCTCATGTCTATTTATCCTGGAACTGCGTCTCTGTCATTCTGTGCAGTGGTGGTGTTAACCATGCTTTCAGCAAACAGTTTTGATTCCAGATATTTGTGGGAAAGCACGGATACGAAAGCGGAAATTCGGGGTAATTCAGACTGATTTGCATATTTAAACTTCGCTCTGTATGAACACGATGATGTTCTGTTAACACGGAACCCGCGAGGTGCAAAATTTAAGTACTGATTTTATAAATTATGATTATTTCTTCAGCAGAAATCATGTTTACGCTGTCACAGCTGATAAACTGCTGATAGTTTTCAAATTAAACCTGGTGATGAGAGAAAAACGTGTTATCTAAAAGTAAATTGAAAAACGTTTCTTCAATATGGATTGTTCCTCTTGTGGCTGTCTTTATCGGTCTTTTTCTTCTGTACCGCCACTTTTCGGCAATCGGTGAAACAATTTATTTGTATGCTGAAAATGCTGACAGTATTGTGGCCGGCAAAACCGAGATCAAATATCACAGCGTTACCATAGGAAAGGTGGTAAAGGTTACTCTTTCCGAGGATCTGAGCAAGGTAGTTCTGAAGGCTGTCATGAACAGGGAGGCAAACAGACTTCTGGTTGAGGATTCCAAACTGTCTCTTGTAAAACCGAGAATAAATTCCAATGGTATCAGCGGACTGGACACTCTTGTTTCCGGAGTTTACATAGAAATGTATCCTGGAAGAAGTACTGTCAGGAAGAACACCTACGATCTTATGGATGAAATTGTAACAATCGGCAGCAAGACAAGAGGCATTTATATAAATCTCAATGACCTGTCTGATAAAAGCAATTCGCTGGTGGGTGAGCCGATTACATATCACGGCTATCAGGTTGGTGTGATTGTGGAGTCAAATTTCTCTCTTAAATCCCGCCGCATGGAGCACAGAGGCTTTATCTACAGTCCATACGATGCTCTTGTAACCGAGAATTCAAAATTCTGGTATTCATCAGCTCTTGATATGAGTCTCGGTCCGACCGGTCTTAACATAAAGGTTGCATCTATTGAAAATTTTATCAACGGAGGTGTCAGTTTTGATGTTCCTAAGGATTCTCCTCTGGGAAAGGCAGCCTACAGTGAGGAAAAGTTTCCTCTTTACGGAAAAATGGAGGATATAAGCATCAAAAAATATGATGAATTCGTAGAGTATGCCGTTCTTCTTGACGGAAATTCCAAGACTCTTGATCCAGGATCCAAGGTTATGCATCTCGGTATTCAGGTTGGTGAGGTTGTGGACAGCAACTATGATAACGAAAATCTGTTTGAACCTGCTGATAAAATAATGATACCTGTTATTTTAAGAATTGACAGGGAAAGAGTAGATCCTGAACTCAAGATGACATTTGAAGAGTTTAGGACAAAAGTTGATAATGCCGTATCCAATGGTTTGTCTGCGAGTGTGGAGAGTTCCGGTTTAATCGGCAGTAACATGGTTATTAATCTTAATTACGGTTATGGTAAAAACGTCGGAAGCAGAAAGACTGAAAAATTCCGGAACTATACCGTGATACCGTCGGTTGTAACCGGGTTTGAATCTATTCAGAAAAAACTTGATACTTTTCTGGATAATCTGAACAGTCTGAATCTCAAGGCTACAAATGAGAAGATTGACGTAATGGTTGATGAACTTACCAGGGCAATATCAACGCTCAGAGGTCTTGCTTCCAATCTGGAAAAAATTACCAGTGACAGCGGCAGAGCATCTGTTCTTAATTCCATCAACAAGACACTGATTCAGATTCAGAAGACTATGGATTCGTACTCATCAAATTCTGAAATGTACAGCGAACTGACAAGTCTTCTGTCCAGCATAAGAGATACGCTCAAATCCGTTAATCCTATGGTGCAGAAGACTAATGAGCAGCCTAACCGCTATATTTTCGGTGATGATTCAGGAGATGACAGACCAAGGGCTGGCAGATAGGAGATTATTATGAGATTTTTAACATCATGTTTTTTAATTGTAACCTGTCTGCTTGCAGGATGCAGTTCGTCAGTAACTGAAAGAACATCCTACTACACACTGGCGGGAGATAAACAGTCTGCCGCGGTTGCGAACAAGCAGTGCAACAAGTGCAGAAAGGTAACAGTAAAGGTGACAGTGCCGTCTTTTCTGGATAACGGAGGAATAGCATATTATTCCGGTGATCTGCTGGTCCTGTCAAAGAACAACCTGTGGAGTGAAAGTCTGAGTATTCAGATGCAGAATATTCTTGCCGAGCAGATAAACAGTTTAACCGGTTCGGATGTTGTGGCATTTCCTGCATCTCTGAGACCGGCGGGCATTTATGACGATGCCGTCCTTAACGTCTCTCTTAAAAGGTTTAACGGGTCGGCTGACGGATATGCAGAAATCGAAGGAACGTACATTTATATGAAGGATGATGTTCTTAAAAATGGAAAATTCAGCAGCAGGATCAGACAGACTGAAGACGGTTTTTCATATCTTGTTGATTCGCTTAACGAGGTATGGATCAAAGAATGCAATAATCTGATAAAAGATTTGTTCTAACTCTTACTTTTCAACGGGTCTTTATATTAAAATGGATTGGGTTATAACAAGATAAAAACCGGGTTGTTTCTATGGCCACTAAAAGTGATATTGAATCCAAAATTTTCAAAATAGTAGGTTATCAGTTTAATCTTCTTTCAAATAAACAGTTAATAAAGGCTATTTATGAGGATGCAGGTCTTCCTGTAATTGAAAGAACATCAGCCGGCAATCCTTCAACTACTGAAGCAACCCTGAGGCAGCTGGCTGAGGATTACGAGCTCGCCAGGCTGATCCTTGATTTCAAGAAGGAAATGAAGAAGGCATCAGGAGTCAGGGAAGAGTCTAAAAAGGCTCCCAAACCTGGAATGCCTCAGGAAAGGCAGATTCTGTCCAGAACAGATATAGTTGAAGAGTTAAACCGCGATCCTCAGGAAATTCTTGAAGACGAAAATAAAAAGGAACAGGAGAAGTCAAAGCAGGTTCAGAGTTCTTTCGAATCAGCTTCTGTTCAGGAGCCTGCTGTAAGAACCCAGACCAGTATTTTTGTGGCTCGGGATGTTGATCCTGCTGTTTCGTCAGATACTGGTAACATCCAGGAGTCTGCCGCAGTAAATAATCAGCCGGAGATTTCATCTTCAGTATCAGATTCCTATCAGGCTATGCCGAGTATTGACATGCCTCCTCCGGTGACTGTGTCAGTTGCCATGGAAGTGCCTGATGAAAGTACCGCTGTACAGGCAACAGCTTCTGAACCGGAAAATGAAGAACGCAGGAAAGTATCCTTTGGAGTATCTAATTCTTTTTCTCTCAGCAAGGATCAGGAAAATGCACATAATGTGATCCGTGAGAATGAGCATAAGGTGGAGAACAAACCGAAACCTAAGTCCAGATATTCTTTTGATGAAGAGGAGTCTGGCGAGAATGAATTCAGCAAGAATTCAGCTTCTCTTAATGTGAAGAGAAAGGAGGAATTCGACACTCATCAGGAGCAGAAGTCGAAAGTAGGTCTTTATATTATGGTGCTGGTGGCAGTTCTTGCCGCAGTGCTGGTTGGGATCTGTGTAAACTCCATGTCGCAGATAGGCTGATTTTTAAGTTTTAAACAGCATGAAAAGCATAAAGGTATTTTCAGAATGTCTTTATGCTTTTGCTTTTTAAGAAAATTCCTTTTTGAGAACTTACTTTCCGAGGCAGAAGGATCCGAATATTTTTCCAAGCAGGTCGTCAGAAGTAAACTCTCCCGTTATTTCGTTAAGACTGTTCTGTGCATATTTCAGCTCTTCTGCAGCAAGTTCTCCGGCCATGTATGTCTGGATTTGCTCCTTTGCTGCAATCAGGTGGCTGCCGGTGCGATCCAGTGCTTCAAGATGCCTTCTTCTGGCAATAAATGTGCCTTCTGTGCATGATGAATAGCCCATGGTTTCCTTGAGATACTTTTTCAGTTCCTCCAGTCCTTCGCCGGTTTTTGCCGACAGTCTTATTATATTTTCCCGGCTGAAGTCAGAGTAAGTTTCATCTGTCTCCTTTGGGGCAAGATCCGATTTGTTAAGAATAATGCAGACAGGCAGATTAGCAGGAAACTTTTCTGTTATATCTCTGTAGATCTGTACGTTTTCCTTTTCCCCCAGAGTTATATCCAGGACAAGTAGCACCAGATCGGCCTCTGTTATTTCCTGCCACGCCCGTTTAACACCAATCTGTTCAACCTCGTCTTCAGTTTCTCTGAGACCTGCCGTATCAATGATGTGAAGGGGCATTCCGTCTATGAAAATCTGCTCTCTGAGTATGTCTCTGGTTGTTCCCGCCACATTTGTAACTATTGCTGTATTCTGACCTGACAGACGGTTGAGTATGCTGGATTTACCTGCATTTGGACGACCTGCTATCACTATTTTCATGCCGTCTCTTATCACGGATCCGTTAATAGCAGCTTTTCTCACACTATCTGTTTCATTTATAAGATCATCAATTTTTTCAGCTATCCCGCCGTCTGTAATGTAATCGACGCCGTCATCCTCAGGGAAGTCAATGGAGGCTTCTATGTATGTTCTTACGTCAATAAGTTTGTCTCTCAGTTTGCTGATAATTCTGGAGAATTCGCCGTGAAGAGAGTTTGATGCCGATCTGGCAGCCTGTTCTGAACAGGCATCGATAAGATCTGCAACTGCTTCCGCCTGGGTAAGATCCATCTTGTCGTTAAGAAACGCCCGTTCTGTAAACTCGCCGGGTTCTGCGGCTCTGACATTTTCCGTTTCAAGGATCTCTCTGAGCAGCAGATCAAGCACAACAGGACCACCGTGAGCCTGTATCTCTACAACATCCTCTCCAGTGTAGCTGTTTGGCTTTGGAAAATATAAGGCTATGCCGTGATCAAGCACCTTTCCGTTTTTGTCCCTGAAAGGCAGGTATTCCGCATATCTTGGTTTTGGAACATGACCGAGAATTTTTTCGGCGCATGCCGGGGCAGAGGAGCCGGATATTCTGATTATCCCTATTCCTCCGCGACCTATGGGGGTTGCTATGGCTGCTATTGTCCTGTTGTCTTTCATGATTTACCGCCGCAGGTTAAAAAAAGCGGTATTGGATACCGCTTCAGAATTATATTCGCTTTAAGAATTTTAAACTTTAGCCTTTGTCTTGGTTGTATTTTTTGTATGAAGGCCTATCTTTTCCAGATGATCATAGATGAATTTCAGCTGGATTATGGTAAAGATATTCGAGACAGTCCAGTAAAGAGTCAGACCTGCCGGGAAAGTCATAAACATCAGTGTAAAGATAACAGGCATCATCATGAAAATCTTCTTCTGCATAGGACTTATCATCTGCATGTTGCTCTGACTCATCTTCTGTACCAGGAACATTGTAAGACCGTAGAGCAGAGGAAGAATGAAGTAAGGATCATTGACAGATAAATCCTTTATCCAGAATACAAAAGGCGCCTGCCTTAGTTCCACCGATTCCATCAGCGCCCAGTACAGAGCGATAAAAATCGGCATCTGGATTAGTATAGGAAGACAGCCGGCTGCAGGATTAACT
This sequence comes from uncultured Aeromonadales bacterium, assembly GCA_902796095.1. Classification (GTDB taxonomy): domain Bacteria; phylum Pseudomonadota; class Gammaproteobacteria; order Enterobacterales; family Succinivibrionaceae; genus UBA2804. Next base: position 6,768 of record CADBNP010000161.1, read on the forward strand.
TTTTCCTTGCGGTAGAGATCCATCGTAGCTTTCTGATATGCCTGAGGATCTGACTGGTAGCGTTCCCTGAGTTCCTGCATCTTAGGCGCAATAAGACGCATTTTAGCCATGGATATGTACTGAGCCTTTGTGAGAGGGTAGAGGATGCCTCTTACTATGAAAGTGATGGCAATAATGGCGAATCCCCAGTTGCCAACAAATCCGTAGATAAACTTCATGGTGTTGACCAGAAGCTCTGAAATGAACCAAAGCCAGCCGTAATCAACTGTAAGACCAAGGTGAGGAGCTATCGCGTCCATCTCCTTCTGCTCCTTTGGACCTACCCATACCTTGTTGGTAATTGATGCGCTGCCCTGGGAAGGTATTTCAACCACTGGTCCGTACAGACCTATTATTGCAGCTTTCCCGTTGCCTGCTTCCTGGCTGTATATTTCATTTCTTACGTCACCGCCTCCGATGTAGGCAACAGCAAAGTAGTGCTGGATCATGCTTACCCAGCCGCCACTGGTCTTGATATGGGAGGAAGCAATGTCCTCATCCTTGTCAGACAGCTCGTCAAAGGATATTTTCGTATATTTTGAACTGTCAGTAGAGTAGGCGGCTCCGCGGTATGAATTCACCATGAAAAGAGGAGTATCGTCAGCCTGCGGCAGTTCCTTTGTCTGGTAGATGCTGCCGAAAGGGCGTACCACAATCTGATCGTCTGAGTTGTTGCTGACATTGTAGACTATATCAATGTCATAATGCCCCTTTCTGAAAACAAACTTCTTTTCATAGGTGATTCCGTCACGGATGAATTTCATTGGAACTTCCAGTATATCGGAACTTCCAATATCATAATCTTTGCGATCGGCTGTATAACTGGCCCGCCCTTTGCTGTTGTCACATCCGTTCTTCTCAGTAAGACCTGACATGAGGGTATATCTGAAGTCTGAAGAAGTCTGCAGAAGAGAAATCGGCGTATCGTCATCAACTGTTTTCGGGTATTTAAGCAACCTGGCGTCGATTATGTCGCCGCCCAGAAGGTTAATGGTAAGATCATAAACATCTGTTTTGATTTTTATCAGGTTTGACGTATCCGTTGTTTCCTGAACTTCAGAAACACTGATTGATGCAGGCTGATTCGCCTTTCTTTTAAGGTTTTCTATGTCACCGTTCCATGCCATGAAAAGCATTATGGACGTGATGCACAGAATCATAAAACTGAAATTACGAGTATTTTCCATATTACTGCTTGATTACTGATAATTAGTGATTTACATCACAAAATAGATTAATGGACAACATCCATAATCCACCCTTTTCTTTTTTCAATAAGAGTTAAATTTTTATACGAAAAGCTTTCTGAAATATCTTTCCTGTTTGTGTCTCTGATATGAAAATATCCTGATTTTCTACTTTCATGGATAAATCCTGTTATTAATCACTCAGACTATACTCTTTACAATTTTGTGATTGAAATCACTAATTGTCAGCGAGTATTTGCTGACAGTAAAAACTGATTCTTAAGAAAAGTCAAAGTTGTGATCAACTAGACAAAAAAATAATCGTGATTATATAAAAAAATGAAATTTGATGCAATTTTCCAATATTGAAAATAATGAGCATTTTTATTAAGTAATCTTAATAAAATCAAACTGTTAAGTGATGAGAAAGAGCTAAATTTTCTCTGACAGCCGGAATAATTTTGGAATGAAACAGGGAGAAGAGTCCAGGCGACAGATAAAAAGAGAATTACATGGAAAATCCCGACTGTTTTTTTACGCTGCATAAATCAGCTGACAGTATCTGCAGGAATAGAAGTCCGACTCCGTTCAGAGTATGTTACTTCATGTAATCCTTCTTTTTGATTTTTCTCGGAGGTACGGGATCATATCCCCCTGGATTGAGAGGATTGCAGCGGAGTATTCTGTAGGCACCCATAAGGCAGCCCTTGAAGAATCCGTGAATGGCAATTGCCTGCTTTGTATATTCAGAGCAACTTGGAGTAAAGCGGCAGCAGCCGTGGGTAAGCCTGCTCAGTGTTTTTTGGTATATGACAATAAGTCCGATACCTATTTTCTGGAGCGGCGTGAGATTACTGTACATAATTTTTCAAGAAGATTCACTATGTCAACGTTGGTCAATTCTCCGATTTTCCCCTTTGCTATCACTACATAGTCAAGTTTAGGCAGAGTGTGCTGATTAAGTCTGAAATAATTTCGGGTCAGCCTTTTTATTCTGTTTCTGTCCACTGCACGTTTAAGCACCTTTTTAGGTACAACAAGACCAAGACGGATATTATCTAATTCGCTGGAACGTGCGAGGATGGTTAGATTTGGCGAGGATGCTTTGACAGGATTATCGAAGACTCTTTTGTATTGATCAGGAGTTACGAGACGTAACTCCCTTTGAAAGCATAAATTTGTCATTATACTGTTGTCAAACGAACACGACCCTTTGCGCGGCGACGTGACAGAACCTTGCGGCCGTCAGCGGTTGCCATACGGGCACGGAAGCCATGGGTGCGAACGCGTTTGATTACAGATGGTTGATATGTACGCTTCATAATAATCTCCGCATTACAATATTAGATACAACCAACAAAGCTGAATCTACCTTCTTATCTCTTGAAATGTATAAGAAAGCGAGTGAATTTTACCATTATTGTGAAAAATATCAACTAATCTTTTTGACAATATTTTTTAATCTGATCAGATCTGATCAGATTAAAAAATAACCATGAGTAAAATGTCTGATCTGCTGTTTAATGGTCTCAAACTAATCTAAATTCATGTTAAAAATCAATATGATACGAAAATACAGTCTGGAAATTATTAACAGCGGATTAATTGTTTCTGAGATCTGCTATTTTGTTTTCAATGGTGATAAAATAGCGGTTACCCTTCTTGAGGTCGATTTAGTCTGTACTTTGTCAGTAGGGTCACAAAACTATTACAACTTGATCATTTGCAAATTCGGGCAGAAAAGTATTGCATTTATCTTTGCAGATTGTTAATAAAAACTGTTAATAACCTTTTTGTGCCGGTTTCTGATCGATTGTTTTTTTTACTGTTTAGGCAGGTTTTGAGCTTTATATATGCACATTTTTATTTGTTAAGTTCAGGCTTGTTACCTGCAGCCTAAGCTTGTTTCGTTCAAATTTGTATACTTAAGATAAACTGTGTTTTTTTGCGGTTTTACAGTGGTAAAAAAATTTGCATAGCTTTTGCCTGGTGTTTCCATGTTCGAAGTTTAAGATCTTTTAATTCGATTTTTTTCTGATCAATTTTATCTTCGATGTTTTCTAAAGCACCGTTGCATATGGCTTTTTTATGCGTTTATGGGATTTTTGTATGGATGCGGAAGTCTGGAATAAAATCAAGGAAATTCTGAAGAATCAGATTGAATATTCCAAAATGAATCTTTGGATCAATAATCTTCAGCCTCAGCTTGTTGATGATCAATTGATTCTTTCTTGCCCGAATCTGATGATTTATCAGTACGTTGAAAAGTTCTATCTTAAGAATATTGCCGAAGCCTACGCTACTTTTTCTTTAGGAAAAGTTGTACTTAAGGTGCAGGGGGCACAGTCCGGATCTGAGGCTGTTAATAAATCTGTTAATAAATTACCGGTAAACAGTGTTAATAATTTACCAAAAGCCGAGTTATCAACAGAGCAGCAGATCCATGTAAAGGAGTCTTCAGTGCCTGTAACCGCGAGATCTGATCAGGATAATGCGGTTTCAGCTGATCAGATCAGATCTCAGAAAGTTGTTTCTCAGCCGAAACGCAGGGTCACCAATCATATCAACATCTTTTCCAGGAGCAAATCATCCAATACGGATGCGGAACAGTCCAGAGGAAAGATTATAAAAACTATCAAATCAAAGACTTTCTCCAATTTTGTCGAGGGCAGTTCAAACTGTACCGCCTTCACGGCTGCTAAAAAGGTAGCCGCAGATCCGGGCAACAGACAGGTTAATCCTCTGGTTCTTCTCGGCAAATCAGGTCTGGGCAAGACTCATCTCCTTTATGCTATCGGTAATGAAATCTGTCAGAACACGGATTATCGTGTGGTTTATGTAAACAGCGGTGAGTTCCTTCAGGACTTTACCCAGATTTTCGGAAGCAGCAGTCAGCAGAGCAAGAGTGAAAAACTGGCCGAACTCAAGAATTTTTATTCCAACGCGGATGTTCTTCTGATAGATGATATTCAGTTCATTGCAAAAGGAGAAAAAACCCAGGAGCAGTTCTTTTACATGATTAAAAACATGTTTGAGGATCTGAAACAGATTGTGGTGACCTGCGATACCTATCCCAAGGAGATAGAAAAACTGGACAACCGTATCGTTTCCAGACTGTGCGAGGGTGTTACGATGGAAATCGCCATACCGTCATATGAGGAGAGAATACAGATTATTGCATCCAAATCCAAAGAGTTTAATCTCAAGATTCCTCTTGATGTCCAGCAGTTTGTTGCAAGAATTGTAATGTCCAATGTAAGAGAAATAGAGGGAGCTCTGAAAAATATCAGAAATACCTTTGATTTCATGAATGCCACTTCCGTAACAATGGAACTTGCCAAGGAGGCTCTGGCAGTTCAGATCCAGTCTCGTGAAAAACTTGTAAATGTAGATGATATACTCAGACTTGTTGCTCAGAGATTCTGCGTAACTGTGGCTCAGCTTAAAAGTGATAAGAGATATCAGTCTATTGCCAATCCACGTAATCTGGCCATGTACATAGTCCGGACTCTGACAGAAAAAAGTCACCAGGAAATAGGAGAGCTTTTTGGTGGAAAAAATCATTCGACAGTTGTGGCTGCCTGTAAGAAAATAAGAAAAAAGCTTGATGCCAATGATCCCAAGGTATCAGCTGATTATCACTTCATTATCGATCAGTTGAAAATTTAAAGAGGTTTAAAGTGGAATTTTCAGTACTTCGTTCAGATTTTATTGATTATCTTGGCAAGATTGTCAACCTGGCAAGGGATTACAAGGGTCCTAAGCCTATGCTTAGAAATGTGCTTCTTGATTTGAACGAAGAACGTCTGAAAATGGTCAGTTCCAATGAAGAGAGCGAGATGGTTATTTCCGTTCCCGTTAATCTTATCAGAACTGTATCTGTCGGTTCTGTGGCGGTTCCTGCCGCTTCACTGTTTGATATCTGCAAGGTTGATTTGTCAAAACTGAATAAAACGGCGGAGGATTTGATCAATTTCAAGTTTGATGAAGTTTCCGGCAAAATGCTGATTACCCGTCTCGGAAATTCTTATGAGGTTAACTGTGACAATCCGGATCTTTATCCAAGCTGTACCAAGGTAACAACCAAAAACTGTTTTGATGTTACCGAGGCAGACCTGATTGATATTCTGAATGCAACAGCATTTTCCATGGGTGTGAATGACTGCAGAGTCTTTCTTAACGGAATGAACATGCGTTTTGACGGGCAGAATATTGTTTTCCTGTCTTCAGATTCCCACCGTCTTTCCTGTTACAAATATACTTTGCTTGATGCGGAGAAAACCGACAGCAAAACAGGTGTCATAGTAGCAAGAAACGGCATTATGACTCTGAGAAAACTTCTCACAGCTTCTGACAGCAAGGTTACAGTGTCATTCGGAAAAAACCATGCCCAGTTTGATACTGAAAAGTTTTCTTTTTTAACCAAGCTTATTGACGGAACCTGTATTGATCCTGATGCCTGTTTTCCTCCGGAAAACCAGATTAAGGCCTCTTTTAAGGTAGATCGTGAAATGCTTATGGCTGCAGTTAAAAGTATTACTGTGATCTGCCGCTCTTCAGACTTTAATAAAATCATTATGGAAATCGATGAGAGCAAAATAACGCTGTCTACTACAAACGGCAGTCATGAGCAGGCAAACGTAACTGTTCCCGTGGAGAACTTTGATGGCAAACCGGAAAAAATAGCATTGAATTATAACTATCTTTTGGATGTTTTAACGTGCATACCAAGCAAGTTTGTCAACTATGCATACACCAAGACAGCTTCTTTGATTTCTCCTGTTGAATCATCTAATTACTGTGAGGAAAAATTTATTGTCATGCTGGTTAAACTGTAAATCTGGCAGTTATTCATTTAGCGGGGCGGAGAATGTCTGCCCTTTTTTATTCCTTAATTTTCATGTCCTGAAGGCTTATGCCGCTTATTCTCTTTGGTCATCTCTGATCGATTTTTATCATAAAATATGTTAAAATTCATCAGTTAAAAATCATCATTTTTGTGGTATTCCTCATATTTCAGCTGAGTGTTCAATGGCGTTTTCCTTGATAAAAATGGAGGGGTTTAGAAACTTTTCAAAAGTATCATGGAACCCTCATGAACACATGAACATCATTGTAGGGGATAACGGATCAGGAAAGAGTTCTGTTCTTGAGGCACTCGGTTTTCTCTGCAGGGGAAAATCCTTCAGAACATCCCATACGGCAAGTGTCATTGCTCACGGAATGCAGGATTTTGTAGTATTCGGGCAGAGTTCTGAGCATCGTATAGGAATAAGAAGAAACTCAGACAGTTTTGATATAAAGATCGATTCTGAAAATGTAACAGCTCTTTCCAGACTGGCAGTGCTTTCTCCGGTGCAGATAGTACATCCTGCTGATATGGAACTGCTTCTTGGCAGTCCTGCGGAGCGCAGATCCTATGTTGACTGGGGGGCGTTTTATCACAACAGTGATTTTTTTTATCATTGGTCATCCTTCAGGCGTGCACTGAAGCAGCGTAATGCATATCTTAAGATGCCGGTGAAGAGTGACATGCTTGATGTTATTGATGCAGAGTTTGTTGAGCATTCAGAAAAATTGAATCAGTATCGTCAGCATTTTACAGAAGATATCTCTGATACTGTAGTAGCCATAGTTTCTGATTTTCTGCCCGGGTATGATTTTGAATTTCAGCTGTATCCGGGGTGGGATATCAGAAAGGGGCTCCTTCAGCTTCTTAAATCTTCTGCTGAGAGGGACAGAATGCAGGGATTTACCTGTTACGGACCACAGCGTGCTGATTTGAGAATACTGATCAACAGACAGCCGGTTCAGGATATTCTCTCACGGGGACAGTTAAAACTGCTCCTCTGTGCCATGCGGCTTGCTCAGAGCACTTTTTATGAGAAGAAGTGCAGGAAGGATTGTCTGTTTTTCCTTGATGATTTTGCTTCTGAACTGGATCAGGACAAAAGAGAAAAACTTGCTGATTATCTGTTTTCACTTAGCGGTCAGGTTTTTATAACTGCAATTGATGAGAAGGAAACCAAATTTTTTCAGAAGTCTCCGTGCAGTGTATTTGAATTGAAAGATAATTTAATAAATCAAAGGTAGAAAAATGTCTGAACAAGATCTCCCACTTGATGAGTCCGGTTACAATGCAGACAGTATTAAAGTTCTCAAGGGACTGGATGCTGTAAGAAAAAGACCCGGCATGTATATTGGTGATACGGATGATGGTTCAGGTCTTCATCATATGGTATATGAGGTTGTTGACAACTCTATTGATGAAGCCCTGGCCGGTTACTGTTCGCTGATTTCCGTGAAGATTCACAAGGATGGCTCTGTAAGTGTAAGAGATAACGGAAGAGGCATACCTGTTGATATGCACCCTGAGGAACATGTATCAGCAGCCGAAGTTATTATGACCGTGCTTCATGCCGGCGGCAAATTTGACAACAATTCATACAAGGTGTCCGGTGGATTACATGGTGTGGGTGTGTCTGTTGTAAATGCTCTTTCTGACAAACTGGTTCTTACAATATGGCGTCAGGGGCACAGATACCAGCAGACCTACACTGACGGGGGAAAGCCTGTTGCACCTCTTGCCATGATGGAAGAATCTTCTGAAACAGGTACTGAGATTCGATTCTGGCCTAGTCCTGAGGTATTTTCGGACATAAACTTTAAATATGACGTGCTTGCTGTCCGTATTCAGGAACTAAGTTTTTTAAATTCCGGTGTGAGAATAGAGCTTGTAGATGAGCGTCAGACGGATAAAAGAGAATTATTCCATCATGAGGATGGAATTAAGGGTTTTGTAGGCTATCTCAACAAGAATAAGACACCTATACATGAGAACACCTTCTATTTTTCAGAACCGACTGATGATGGTATAACCGTCGAAGTTGCCATGCAGTGGAATGACGGATATGACGAAAAGGTAATATGCTTTACCAACAACATTCCGCAGAGAGATGGTGGTACTCACCTTTCCGGCTTCCGTTCTTCCTTAACAAGAGTTCTGAATAACTATATCGAATCCAACGCCAATTCAGGCAAGACATCCTCCTCGAAAAAGGAAGGTATCCAGACTACCGGAGATGACTGTCGTGAGGGTCTTACTGCCGTAATATCAGTTAAGGTCCCGGATCCTAAATTTTCTTCGCAGACAAAGGATAAGCTTGTAAGTTCTGAGGTCAGAACAGCTGTTGATAAAACAATGTCTGACCGTTTAACTGAATTTCTTGAGCAGAATCCAAAGGATGCCAAGATAATAGTCAATAAAATGCAGGAGGCTGCAAGGGCTCGAGAGGCTGCCAGAAAAGCCAGGGAGGTAGTCCGCAAAAAATCTTCATTTGGAAGCGGTTTACCGGGCAAACTATGGGATTGCATAGACAAGAATCCTGCTCATCGTGAAATTTTTATAGTAGAGGGAGATTCCGCAGGCGGTTCAGCTAAGGAGGGCAGAGACAGAAATACACAGGCGATTCTGGCTCTGAGAGGTAAAATTCTGAATGTTGAAAAGGCATCCATTGAGAAGATGCTTTCTTCTGAACAGATTACAAATATGATCCTGTCCTTTGGATGCGGTATTCGTGACGGTCGCAGACGGGTTCATGATGATGATGTACCGGAGAATGATGACGGCAGCGGCTTTAATATTGAAAGCATGAGATACCATAAAGTTATTATCATGACTGATGCTGATGTGGATGGTGCACATATTGCCGTTCTTCTTTTAACTTTCCTGTTCAGACAGATGCCTGAACTTTTCGAGAAAGGGTATGTTTATATAGCTCAGCCACCTCTGTATTTGTTGTCTGTTGGCGGTGATTCCAACAAAAACAAATTTTATGTGCGTAACGATTCAGAAAGAGATGATCGTCTGATAAACATTGCTGTAGAGGGTGTTTCCTACTATCCTAGTGCTGATGCTCCCGCTGTATCTCAGGAGGTTCTGTTTGCCAATATTCAGAATTATCTGAGAACGAAAACGTGCATGAATAAACTGGTTGTCAACTATAACTATCCGGAAAAAATTGTTGATAATCTGATTTTTGTTGAACCTCTGAACACTGATGATTTTAACAGTAAAGAGAAAATTGAAGCATGGACAGCTTCATTTGCCAAACTTTATGAAAACACCGGTGATTATGTAACCCTTTTCGCTTTTGATGTTGTAGAGAAAACCTGTCCGGAGTTTTCTGCTGACAAGATCAGATATTATCCTCGTGTAAAGATTACGTCTCACGGTATTTCAAGCGAGTTTATAGTCAATGAGGATCTGATTAATAATCCTCTCTATTCGTTTATTCCTACAGATAAGAATTATTTTGATGAGTCTGTGGACGAGAATAAAAACAAAACAAAATTCTATTCTATTGCAAGAGAGTATCGTGAACTTAACGAAGCTATCATTGATGATACTGCATATCTGACAATGAAGGGCGGTGACAAAGTTAACGTTAAGAGTTTTGTTGATGTTGTTAATATACTCATGAAAAAGGCCTCCAGAGTAGTTACAATACAGCGATATAAGGGACTTGGTGAAATGAACAAGGATCAGTTGTTCGAAACTACAATGGATCCGGAAACCAGAGTCCTTAAGCAGGTAACTATCGAGGATGCAGCAAACGCTGATACCTGGTTCAGCAATTTTATGGGTGATGACGTAACATTCAGAAAATCATACATAGAGCAGCACGCAAACGAGGCAAATCTTGATTACTGATTTGTGTGTTTTTGCAGAGTTTTCTTGTTGATAAGAAATTCTGACTGTTAGCAAGGAGGAGGTTTATGCCTCCTTTTAGTTTCTATGAACAGGATTTGGAATTGTCCCATTGTTAGAAGAATGACTGGGCAGTGTGGATGCTGGATCGGAGCAATGCTGATGATGCTGCATGAGCTTGGTAAAAGACCGGAAATGATTTCCGACTACTCGTTTTTGTCGTCAAAATTCTTAGCTAATTACAATGGTCGCTGTTATCCAAAATATCATCAGAGGTGCTACGTCCCCTGTATACTATAATCGTTTCTTTCTAATCCTTTTCAAAG
>CADBNP010000162.1 GCA_902796095.1 uncultured Aeromonadales bacterium
CCGTCATTTGCGATTCGGAAAGAATAAAAACGATCCAGTCCGACAGAGAGAAATCCAGATTGTCTTTGGGATGATAATGCCACGAAAATGATGCTTCAAGATCAGCATGTACTTTATCTGTCTTTCCTTCTTCACAGGTAAAACCATATTCGGAAATACTCCCTGCAAATTCCTGTGATTTACTATAAACTCTTGAACGGATCTCTTTGCATATCAAAAGAATATTCTCAGAAACCTGAATACTCATTAAAACAAAACTCCAGTATTTCGTCCACAATAAAAAACTGTAAGAAGTAAAAATGACTGATTATAATTTTATAAGGTTTATCTCTAATTCTAACTTATTACTATTCTCATCTCAAAATTTCCTTATTCTATCCGGTTTCTCGCATTAATTAGCATTAATTATAAACAGACATCTGGTAGCAGTGTCAGACAGGTAATGGTATGACAGAACTTCCAGCCCTCGTATATTTATTTATGAGGCAGATATGAGTAGCCTATGGATTAAAGAACGTGTTGAAGCAAATTGTCATCAAAAGAATTTAATGAGGCTTCTGAGAGATGCTTGTGTAACGATTTAAAACAATGAATTCGTTCTCAGTTTAATTTGCTTTTTTGCAGTACAATGCCGTAAGTAACATGAGTATAGCCATGAAGAACTACAGGAAAACTCGATACTTGAACAGCTAATGTAGAATATATTTGTGATAAGTAGTATTACTAGCTAGATTTTGAAAGAACCAGTGGAAACATGCATTTTTTTTGCAGTAATCTATTTTGGTATGAAAGGGTGAATAGTGTTTCATTTTTTGAGACTATCAGGGGGGAGAAAAAATGGCTGGAACAAATGCAAATATGGATGTACAGCTGAAACAAATGCAGATATGGATGTGTGCAAGGTGCGGTAAGATAGTTTATACAGATATAGGAAAGCGTCCTAAACCAGGAGAATGTAAAAGATCAAACAGAAGTCAATTACCACCTCATGATTGGCGTCAAAACGGTCGATTAACTGCAGAAGAGTATCGCGAATATCTGGAAGAACAAAGAAGAGCTGAGGAAGAAAGAATAGAGCGAGAGAGGATACGTCAACAGATAGAGTATGAAAGATATTGCAGAGAACAAGAAGAACGAAGAAGACAAATAAAAAGAAAACGAATAATAATAGTTTGTTTACTTGTTCTCTTTGCTTTTTGGTGTCTATTTGATAAGTTAGGTACTACTAAACAGGATATCAGCAGTCAAAGTGAATCATCTGTAACGAAACCCATTGATAATACTGGAGTATTGACAGATCCTTCCTCATTTGAAAAGAGAGAAATACCATCAAAAGAACTGAAACAAACAGATAATGCAGGTGTTTTGATTAGTCAGGAATTTAAAAAAGCAAACGAAGAAATTTTAGCTGTATGGAGATCCCTTAGTGCTGAAACAAGAAAGCAGATCCTCCCTGAACAAAGAAAATGGATAAAGAAGAAGGATGTAAAATGCGGTAAAGCAGACATGAAAGGATCTGCTGAAGAAATATCAGCCATGCAAGAGTGTCATATCATTATGACAAAAGAGCGGATTATTGAACTTAAACGTTTAAAATGAGCAACGTGAGGAAAACGATTTGCACCAAAACCTTGAGTGTACATAAAGATGTCAGCAAGATAGAAGACAACTTGAAGATAATCTAAAAGAGGTTCGAAGTTGAAGTGTATGTTGAGACTACAAATTTTCTCGAAAAGGGGTTCTTCATGCATCAACATTCACCGCAATGCCATTAAGATGTATTGAGCTTGCCATGTTGACAATTTGCCACTCTCTATCAAACTTCACATTAATACAACACGAGCAACTGACAAATTAGAGCGTAGAGCGTGATCATGCTGCCTTATGGGCAAAACCTATAAAAAAATACCGTAGGAACAAGATCCCGTCAGTATTTATTGTGCATTTGAATTTAAGCAGTAAGATGGTGGAACCTTCAGGAATTATCCCGCGAAAACCTCATTTACCGGCTCGTTTGTCCATTTTAGGTCCATATGAAAAGCTGGTAACCCAACGTCCTGAAGGTGTTCTGTGAGAAGGAACATGTCGTCCCGCAGTCCAAACATTGGTTTTTGCCGAGCTTACTCGCCAGAAAAGGTTACCATCATCGGAAAAACTAGCCTGTGAAAATGAATCATAGGAAACATCCTGAGAAGATGTATCACAGAAAACAGCAGATCTGAATCTGAACAAAAAAGGAATCTTCATAATGCTACTCAACCTCGATTTTTAAGGAACTATTGGTATTAACTGCATGTAATAGCGCCAATGTTGCTTCTTCAGGAGAACGATTATTGGCCTTTGCTATCATGTGAAGTACATAAACTTCCTGCAAAGAAATCACACCGTCAGCACCTGCTAAATCGGCAAGATCCTTCAATACTTCGAAGGAATCAACTTCACCAAAATCAATGACTCCCAGATTAATCTCCTGCTGAGTCTCAGAATCGTCAATTGTATCGTCGGCATCCAGGAATACATCGATATACTCTTTGACAAGAGCCTGAACCTCAGTTTCAGAAACTTCGTACTTCTTAAAAATTGTATTGACAAATGCCAGCTCGGAATCTTCAAACTTACCATCGGCCCAGGCAATAAATGCCACAGCTTTAGCAAGCCCCTGCTTATTTACAGCCATATTTAACCTCACAAAACGAATTACAAAATCAACAGGGTATCTTTAGCATCAGAAACAAAAAACTCTGACTAAGATCTATCTCAAAAGTGAGAATACAGTGACAATTCTTCGATTGCAATATTGTTTGATAAATATTTAGAAAACAATCACTGTTTTAGCGGGGCCCACACATAGATACAAAAATCATGCACTGACAGAAAGATTCTCTTACTGAAAATGAAGTTTCGAAAAATATGGGTATTAGCAGGTTCGATAACACAGCAGAACACTGTTCATTATCCGTTTCAG
>CADBNP010000163.1 GCA_902796095.1 uncultured Aeromonadales bacterium
AGAAGTGCTCCGCAAACTCTACAGCAATTCACCTCTTCACAAAATGGATACGCCTAGAGCCAGGGCATTCATGAAGTTTGTCGAGGATGGCGGTGACAGTCTCAACCAGATAGCGGTTTATGATGCTCTTCAGGCTTATCTGTATGGCAGAGGCGAGAATGCATGGGGCTGGCCTGTCTGGGATGAAAAGTACAGAAAGTATCAGAATCATGACGTAGCCGTATGGGCGAAAGCCTATGAGGACGATGTCTACTTCTACAAGTACCTGCAGTTCCTTGCTGATGAGCAGATGGAGGAGGCCAACCAGGCTGCAAAGGATGCCAAAATGCCTGTTGGAATCTACCGCGATCTTGCAGTAGGCGTTTCTTCCGGCTCTGCTGAAATCTGGGCTAATTCCGAAATTTACTGCCCTGCGGCATCTATCGGCTGTCCGCCTGATCGTCTTGGACCAAACGGCCAGAACTGGGGTCTTCCTCCGATGGATCCAAACAAGGTATTCAGACAGAAGTATCAGCCAATTATTGATCTGTTTCGTTCCAACATGAAGTCCTGCGGTTCACTGCGTATTGATCATGCCATGTCTCTGTATCGCCTCTGGTGGGTTCCTAACAAGAATGGAAACTCGGACGCTTCCAAGGGTGCATATCTCCTGTACAGGGTAGAGGACATGATTGGCATCCTTGCTCTTGAATCACATCGCAACAAGTGCATGATTATCGGTGAGGATCTGGGTACCGTTCCTGATATTATGAAGAAACTTCTGCCTGAAAGCGGAATTTTCTCATACAAGATCTTCTTCTTTGAGACTTCAAAGACTGACGGCGGCTATATTTCCACAAAGGATTATCCGTTCCAGGCCATGTCTGCACTTACGACCCATGATATGGCAACTCTGAAGGGATTCTGGCACTGCGATGATCTTAAACTCGGAAGAAAGATCGGAGTCTACAAGACTGATGAAATAATGCAGAATCTTATGGATGACCGTCTGAAGTGCAAGCAGCTTATTCTTGACAGTCTTGCAGGTCACAACATTCTTCCGGGCTCTGTCAACCGCAACGCTCTGTACTGCGGAATGACAACTGAACTCAATCACTGCATGCAGATCCATATGTGCAACGGATCATCCGCACTTTTCAGTACTCAGCTTGAAGACTGGATTGAAATGGACAAGCCTGTGAATATTCCTGGCACCAGCGATGAATATCCTAACTGGAGACGCAAGCTCAGCAGAAATATCAGTGAGATATTCAATAATGAAGAGTTGCACGGTCTGGCAAAGCGCATGACTGAAGCTCGTTCAAAGAAGGCTGAAAAATAGTTTCTGTTTTTACCCGGATTTTATGTCCGGGGTTTTTGGGGTGCCGGGTGATGAATTATTCAATATGTGATAAAATCAGAAGGTGTCGGATTTTGTGGAGTTTTTACCGTTCCAGTACGAAGTCCGGTTTTATTGATATAATTATAAACTGCATTCCCCTCGCCAGTGTCGTTGCCGGTACTGGCGGCATTTTGTTTTTCAGATGTTCTTGTCGCCTGTCGATGGGAGCACGGATTTTAAATTAGGCATGACACAGACCTGCTTTCGGGTAGGTTTTTTACAAGGAGTCTATATGTTAATTGAAACCCTTATGGGAGCACGTCTCAGTAATCCTTTTGATGAGTTGGGACTTATTAAAAATGAACAGATCAACGGGTATACCCTGCGTGCATGGCTGCCTTATTCTTCCAGGGTTACGGTAAAGGATATTGCCAACCAGAAAGAAATCAAGGTAATGGAGTGTATCGACAAGGAAGGTCTCTACGAGGCACAGTTCCCTGATACTGACAAGCCTTTCAATTATTCTTTCGATGTGACCTATCCTGATGCCGTAGTCAATGTGGTTGATCCTTATCAGTTCCATGACGAGGCATTTGCCGGTCTGGCTGAAATGAAGCTTGATGCCGCAAATCTTTATCGTACTCTCGGCGCTCACATTGTTACTGTAAATGTAGACGGTACCAAAGTAACCGGTGTCAAATTTGCCGTATACGCTCCTTCTGCAACATCTGTAAGCCTGATTGGTGATTTTAACTTCTGGGATGGCAGACGTCATCCTATGCAGAGAAGTCTTGACGGTCACTGGGTTCTTTTTGTGCCTGGTCTCAAGGCTGGCGAACGCTACAAGTATGAACTTAAGGATCCTCTGGGCAACCGTCTTCCGCATAAGGCAGATCCTGTCGGTTTCTATGCCGAGCAGTATCCTTCATTCGCTTCTGTTGTTTATGATCAGACAACCTACAAGTGGAATGATGAGGAATGGATTAAGTCCCAGATGAACAACAAGCTGGAGCAGCCTATTTCCATCTATGAAATGCACTTCGCATCATGGAAGCGCAATGCTGACGGTTATTCACCAAGCTATCGTGAGATGGCAGATCTTCTGATCCCATATGTTAAGGAAATGGGTTACACTCATGTTGAGCTGATGCCTATCATGGAGCATCCTTTCTCCGGTTCATGGGGTTATCAGCCTGTAGGTCTGTTCTCACC
>CADBNP010000164.1 GCA_902796095.1 uncultured Aeromonadales bacterium
ACCGGCCATATCTCCAGACTACATTTCTAATCAGAACTGATGATGGCTTGTGTATCCAGGGAAGGCACATATAAACAAACAGAAAAAAGTACATTCGGACTATGCAATCTAAATTCACAGATTCTGATCATACATCATCAAAACATCGCAATACTTGACTTAATCGGCAAAAATACCATTATTGCCCGCTGATCCGGTTTACGTGTCTAACATATGTACAATCAATTCCGGCAGAATAGATTATCGATCCGACTATAATTCGGTTTCTGATCAGAGTAATGCAACATTAATGGTAACAGTCAGGCTGAAACTTTTTAACAACAGCCTGAATACGCCACGTCATGATTCTGAATGAGTCCGGCTGATTTCCTCATAACTGCCGATGCAGATCATCTGCGGTTTCTGAAGATTTTTCTGAAAATTGCTTCACGCAGGAAACGCGGAAAACACCGGCAACCGTCGGAAAATCATGAAAAAGGAAAAGAGTATGAAAATCCATCGTCAGGCATTAACTGAAATGCTGAACGGATCAGAAGAGGATCAGACGATGCCAGGTAAAACAGGAATGATTACGGCAGTTCAAAAAAACAAAGAGACATTTCTGCTTCCGTTAAAAAACAGGGAATAACAAAAATGTCTCTGAAAAAACGAAAATTATTAATTAAGAGCCTTTTTAATTCTTTCAATAGATTCGTTAAACTCATCCATTGAGTTGTTATGAAATATAAAAATCTCACCGATATTTTCAGGCCGGTTGAAATTACAGCGGGAAATGTACTCATCCCAGTGTGCAAGCTTCCATCCGTCACGATCAGACGCTCTCTCAATCATCCGCTTATGACAGACTTCAGGATCTGTTTCAACCCATACAATAAAGAGATTCGCACCCTGCTCTGCAAGTTTAGCTCGCAAATCGGCAACATATTTGGGATCTCTGATCTCACGGGTAAACGGAGCATTAATCAGAACATTATCTTCGTACTGCAGAGCCTCGAAAGCCAGATCAAGTACCGCATAATACTCATAATTACGTATATGCTCCTCGAAAAAATCAGAACTACGGTTGCACTCCTGACCTGCCACCTTGAAAATCTGGTGTGAAAGAACAATCAGAGTATCCTTGTCAAGGTATACAACATGATCCAGGTTCCTGGCTATTTCCCTGGAAACAAAAGTCTTGCCACAGGCTGGCGGAGATGTTACCAATATTAGATTTTTCATAGTCGTTTAACTCAATTGCAGATTTTTAATAATTATTCGATGCGACAGACTTATCGACGAGATTAACTTATTCTTGCGACAAAATTATCCCACCTATTTTCTAAACATTTTCCTCATAATGCAATATGTCTTTTATCAAAAAGAGAAATAATGCACTACTTTTTTACATTTGACATCCTTTTTGAACAAAGTATAGGCGTAAAATCCTGCTGATTATCAGCAGTACAGTTGCACCGGCAAGACTCCAGCAAATTCAGAACGGTTCTTCTACCGATCAAAATCTTCAGAATCAAAACGGAAAAGAAGCCATTCATCCAGACACCTGGCACCTGCCGCTTTGTAGAATTGAACTGATGATCTGTTGTTTTTCATGCACAGCCAGTCAATGCGTCCAAAGCCCTGCTCCTTCGCCACCCATTTCAGACGCATCAGCAGAGCGCTTCCTATACCCCGGCCTCTGAATTCCTCCCTTATGTAGAAATCCTCGATAAATATTCCAGGCTTGCCTTTGAAAGATGAAAAGTTGTAGGAAAGCAGCATTACTCCTATAACTGCATCAGAGCGGTTGTCGTAAATCAGAAGAGCATCACCGCAGTGAAGATTAAAAAGAATGTTTTCCAGATCCTCCGGTGATGAATGAAACTGGGATAAAAGTCCCTCATATCCGCACAGTTCTGTCATCAGCTCGTGGATTATCTGTCCGTCACCAGGCTGAGCCTTGGTAATTACAAAATCGCGAAAACTGAAATCGGTAAACTCCATAATTCATCCTCCTGCAAAAAACAAGATCGCTGTCCGGCTGATCAGGGATCCGAATTTACACCGCCCTTATCCTGCACATTTACTTATTACCGCTGTCAGAATGCTCTGCATCTCCTGATCCGCCGTTACCACCTGTGTTCTGATCCTTCTTCAGGTCATCTTTCCGATCTGCACTGTCACCCGTCATTACCTTCTTACCTGACATGACAGACTCGATTTTCAGAAAGAAATCCTCAACTATATAGTTCAGATCATCATGGGACACGCTGCCTATGACATGAATAATGGTTGCAGCATCATTTACGTCATCCTTGCGTACAAACACTCTGATCATATTCTCCGGACCAAGCGGTTTGTTTCTGTCGATCCGCACATCAAAACTGGACATTTCCGGAGAATAGATTTTAAGAGTATCCTGATCAGCCCTGAATTTTCCGATTAGTGTTTTTGTCAGTTCAAGGGAAGTGGTTCCGGGTTTGTTCTCCTCAACAAATCTGCCGACAAGCCTGACATATGCGGCTCTTTCTCCGGAGGAATGAACATACTTGCCTGAGTATGAATTCGGATCATAGGAAAAATTAATTTTCCAGTTCTTCATCATGGCTTCACGGTTGGCATTATGCTGCATCTTCTCAGCCGCAGTCATTTCCTTCTTCTCACCGCCGCCGACGTTTATACTTTCGGTATGATGAGTGACACGCGGATTCTGCTGCAGACTCTCCAGATCCATGGCAGACGGTTTTCCGGCAGCCATGCACTCAAATGAAAGCAGAGAGCATGCACACAAAAACACAAACCTGATTATACTGATTCCTTTCATTGTAATTGCTGTTCCTATTCATGAGAGCCGTAAAGTCCAAAATACTCCTCACCTGCAGCCTCGCCCCTTGCCCGCTCCTCTTCAGTCATAAGCGAACCAAGCATGGAACGGTAGTCAAGACTCGCCTGAATTGCATGACCTGCAACTGTAAACCATGCGTACATCTGAATCATATCCTTTTCAACACCTTCACCGGCAGCATATGCAGCCGCCAGATCATGCTGAGCATAGGCATGACCGTGCTCTGCCGCCCTTCGCAGCAGAGATACGGATCGAACAGGATCCCTTGACACTCCCTTACCCTCCTTGTACAGTAGAGCAAGATTGTACAAAGCTGGATCATAATCCTGCTCCGCAGCCTTTTCGTACCAAAGGGCTGCCTGGCGGTATGCTTCATCATTCGACTTTGACTGATAGATTGTACCGATCTCGTTCTGAGACATGGCGTCTCCTTCCTGTGCTGGCTTCATAAAATAAATCAGAGCCCTGTCAGAATCAATTGGCACACCTCTGCCTGTTTTATAAATAAAACCGAGAGATTTGTACACTTCCTTCGATCCGCGACGCAGTGCCTCCTCAAACAGCAGTCTTGCCTTGGTGTAATCCTCCTCGACGCCCGCACCCTGAAGATAAAGAATTCCAAGAGAATTCGGGGCTTCGGGATGATTAAGCTCCGTGGCCTTCATATACAGAAGTGCGGCATCGGTAAATCTGCCGGCAGCTTCCATTTCCTCGGCTTTTTTAAAATATTCCCCGGCCGGATCAGCACCGGTCCGGCTGTCAGCTGCGGTATTCTGGGATCCGGCTGAGCCTCCGGTGTTCCCGGCACCGGTCAGGGAGTCCTTTTCAGCACTGTCTCCCTGCTGAGTTTCTGCAGTTTCCTGAACAGAGCCGGCGGCTGTTTCGGATTTACCGCCATCAGCATTTTCCCGCACTGCGGCATCAGTTGCCGAACTGCTGACTTCGACTTTCTTTTCAGTGTCATCAGTCTTAATGCTGTCGGTGCCGCGACTCTCCCCGTTCTTTAAGTCCTGCTGCTGAGAAGTACTGCCACTCTCAAGTTCATCCTGGGAGATCTCCTTCAGATCCTCACGTTCCGCATTCTCAGTAGATATAATTTCCAGAAGTTCTTTTGTATCCCCGTCAGGAATATCAGCACAGTAGTACTGAACCGCAGCCGTCACACCGGTCAGTGCCAGAATGAATGAACCGACTAAAAACCTGTTGCTCATTTGTTGTTGATTTCCTTTTTCAATCTGTTGATTTCCGAATTTGCACGCTGAACCTCATCCTTGCGCAGATGAATGTTGCGTCTTGAATTTTTTGCAGTTCCGTCTCTTTCCGCCGCTATGGAATACCAGATATATGCATTCATGCTGTTATTCTCCTCAGAATTCATTTCATTCTGAATCTCACCGGCCCGATACCAGTCTGCCAGCTGGATCTGGGCAGGAGTATAACCCGACATGGCGGCATAATTCATTAGCCTGAAGGCAAGATCCTTGTCAGCATAGAGATTGACACTTCCGCTGAACCGTTCCTTCGCAATCTGCGTTATAAGTTCCATATTTTTGCTGTCAAGAATTTTCTGCAGATACTCTTCAGCCCCGCTTTGAAGTTCCGGGGATCTGGAGCCGGCATAAAGGTAGTACAGTTTCTTTATCGCACTGAGATCACCGGTCCTGGCAAGTTCAGCCAGATCACTGACAAGTTCTGAAATTCTGTCCGCCCGATCCGCCTTATGACTCAGCAGAACTGCCAGCTGATACCTGGCTGAACTGCTTCCTCTTAAAGACGCCTTCTCATACCATTCTATGGCTGTATCCTCATTCTGCTCAACCCCGAGTCCGTTGGCGTACAGATATCCCAGCTGCTCCTGGGCCGGAGTCATGCCGTTTCCTGCCGCCAAGGTCAGCCAGTGAACAGATTTGGCATAATCCTGATGCTTCCAGTAGTAGCTGCCAAGAAGATACTGAGCCTGGATGCTGTCTCTTTCCGCAGCCTGCCTCAGATAGTCAAGTCCCCTGCGTTCATCAGCGGCAACGCCCTTGCCGTTCATATATACATCGCTGTATGCAATCAGAGCCTCCAGATTATCATGCTGGGCAACTGCAATATTCAGCAGACTGATGCCCTTGTAGTAATCCTTTTCCACTCCGAAATCGCCGTTGATATACGCGGAGGAAAGAGCGACAAGAGCACGGGGTTCATTATACTTTACAGCCTCATTAAGCAGTTCAAGTCCCCTTTTTACATTTTTTCTTACATAGGTTCCTGTCAGGTAGAGGTATGCCAGCTGAGTCTTGGCTTTCGAATCGGAAACAGCAGCCTTCATAAGATTATCAAGAGCCACATCCTCGCTCACTTTCAGACCGTTGTTCTCAAAAAGAGTCCCGCCGATTACACACTGAGCCTCGACTATGCCGTGATCCGCAGCCCGTATGTAGTAATCGGCAGCCTTGTCCATATCAGCCTCTACCATGCTCCCGGTATGGTACAGGCTGGCAATCATATACTCGGCAGGAGGATAACCGCGCTCGGCAGCCATGGAATACAAAAGAAATGCCTTGTCATGGCTGATTTCATGATCATAACCGTTTATGTAATCCCTGGCCATGAGATAAATCTCTTCAGGAGTTTTGGTCCTGCTTATTGTTTCAATGGAATCTTCTCCGCACCCTGAAATAAAAGCAGCCAGAAGCATACTGGCAATCATGTACCTTAACTTCATAAAACAAACCCTTCCCTAATCACACCTGCCGGAATCACGCTGTCTGATCACCGTTTCCGGATCGCATTTTTTATCCTTCAAATATGAATTCCGCAATCATATTTCGGGAGTTTAATCTGAAAGGAAATCCGTTCCACAGAAATGTACCGTCTGATACAAACAGGATAGTATCCCCGATCCTGTACTTTCCCTGGCAGAAGCCGGAATTCATGAAAGCAACGAGCGGAGAGAGAATAGGAATCATTCCTCCGTGTGTATGTCCGCTTAAGGCAAGTCTGATCCCGTGTCCCGGTGCTATCATGGTATCAAGATTCTTCGGCCGGTGCTTCACAAGTATTCTTATTCTTCCTTCGCTCGGATCAGACCTGTTCATCACTGCAGCCCTTGGCTCCGGCAGATCATACCGTCGAGCCTCCTCATCCGTCAGCCCGATTATATCAACAATGACATCCTCATATCTGAACGACCATACTCCGTTTTCCAGCACAGTAAAATTCATGCCTCTGTACAGATTCATCCAGCCATGATAATCAATGTAGTATTCATGATTGCCAGGAACCACCACAATACCCTTTGAAGCCTTTATCTCCTTCAAACGATCCACGAACGGTGATCTTCTGGAAACTGTTCCATCCGCCACATCACCGCTCAGAATAACAAGATCCGGTTCCTGGGAATTAACAGTCGTGATCATATCGGCAAACCAGGCTCCGTCAGTCAGAGAGCTGAGATGCAGATCCGAGAGTTGAATGATCTTCATGGGCCGGTTAAAAACATGCTCATCAGATCTGAAAACATTAGCCTTTACAAGCTCCGGCGGTCTGAGAGCATTAAGACCAGTCAGAACTGCAGAAAGAGCAGCCAGAACAAAAATTAAGGGAAAACAGAAACTGCGGATCTTCTCACCGCTGCTTTTTACAACCGGTATCAGATGCAGTGCACAGAGCAGCAGAGTCAGGGCGAAACTGATCCAGAGAAAACCGGAGCACCATGAAAAAAAAATCACAGCATGGCGCGGCAGCTGAGGTGAAAACAGATTGCCACCATAATAAACAAATACCGGAATCTTCAGCAGTCCGAAAAACATGAAAACAGATGCAGGAACAGAAAACCATCTGCTGCAGGAACGGAAGCACCACAGCACTGACATGACTGTGATGAAAGATATCAGATTAAGAAAGGTAAAAAACATACAGGCTAAAGATTCAGTTCGTCAACATGACATGACATAACGTAGTCATCCATGACAAAACCGCCGCCGATATCAGTTTCTACTGATTTTTCATTACGGAAGCCGTAGTGATAATAGACATCAATGGCATGGGAATTGTACTTGTTGACTGTAAGATAAACCTCGCTGCAGCCTGCATCAACAGCCTCCGACCGGATCTTGTTCATAAAGCGTCTGCAGAGATGCACGCCGCGGTATTCCTGAACCAGGTAGAGTTTGGAAATAAAAAGTCTTTTCCTGATCCCGGATTCAGTCTGATCCTGCTTGGGCTGAATCGAAATGAAGCCTATGTACTCGCGGCCGTCCTTGCACAGAAAGAAACGGTAACCGCTCTTCATATCCCGCTCTATGGCCTCTCTTGAAAGAAATTTGCCAAGCATATATTCAATCTGCTCAAGAGAAATTATGGACGGGAAAAATTCATACCATATAGTCTCGGCAAGGGAACATATACATGTAATCCCGATGTCATCCTTAACCTCGATAAATGAAATATCGTCCTCTACCATGTGCTCTCCGCCGGTATCCTGAAAATAATTCCCAGAGGAAAATTCTTAGCTAATGAAATACACTCCCCTCACTCTGGATGATAACAGTTCCATGCAAAAATATGTTAGATAGATTTCACAGATCGACATTCGCCGGTTTAGGGTATAATCACACCGGCAGCGGAGACAAGAAAATGACAGCAGAAGAAAAAAAGGGAAAAACAGTTCAGCATTTCGGATACAGGGTCGATGAAGAAAGGCTAATGTGGAAGGAAAAAAGTGTCAGACATATCATCACAAACAAATGGATAGATTTCAGGGAATCAGAGTTCCAGTTCCCGGACGGCACTTCATTCTCCCCGTACTACAGCTATACACGAAAGGATTATGTGGTTGTCGTTGCTTCAGACACGGAGGGAAGGTATATCTGCGTAAGGCAGTTCAGACAGGGAGTAATGAAAGTTACCACGGAATTTCCGGCGGGAGGTCTTGATCACAGCGGCTGCAGTGAATACGGAGCGGGAGAATATGAGGAGCCGCTCCGGGCTGCAAAAAGAGAGCTGATGGAGGAAACCGGATATGGGGCCGGACGCATCACAAAGCTTCTCAGCATTCCGTCAAATGCAACCATATCAAGCAACTACGCCCATATCTTTCTTGCCGAGCAATGTACCAGAGCAGGCAATCAGAACCTGGACAGCACAGAATATCTTGATGTTGAACTTCATACTCCTGAGGAAATTAACAATCTCATCTTTTCCGGTAACTTTGAGCAGAGCATGCACGCTCTTGCCTGGTTTATGGTTCAAACCAGATTAAAGGCAAAACAGCTGCAGCAAAACTAAAAATGAAAGATATCAGATCCGTGAAAACAGCGACCAGTCAGTCCGGAGAATATGTTCAGCATCTTACTGATACACTCCGGAGAATCCGATGAACCTTACATACAGCCGGCAGGAAGCCGGAAGACTGCTCAGGCTGTCATCCCCCATTCTTTTCGGAAGTCTGGCTCATACCGGCATGGCCTTTACAGACACGGTCATGGCAGGACGTGTCGGTGCATCTGAACTTGCCGGACTGTCTCTTGCCGTTTCCGTATACTTACTGGTTATTATACCTCTTTCATCCCTAATGATGGCTGTCACACCGATTATCGCGGCAGATCACGGAGCCGGAAAACCTGACAGGATCAGATTTCATTTCTATCAGCTGCTGTACGCCTCCGTAGTAGCAACAGTCATTGCGGCAGTCGCAATTCTGTCAGCCACCATGGTATTTCCGTATCTGGATCTGGAAAGCAGAGTCGAAACTGTTGCCACGGATTATCTGCTGATAATATGTCCCGGTCTGCCTTTTCTTTTTGCTTTCAATTCTTTCAGAACACTGACAGACGGCATAAGCAACACTGTTGTCACCATGATATGCTGTATATCCGGTCTGCTTTTCAATATCGTTCTCAACTACATTTTCATATACGGAAAGTTCGGCATGCCGGCCCTCGGAGGTACGGGATGTGCAGTGGCAACAGTTACGGTCCAGATGCTGATGCTGTCAGTTCAGCTGCTTCTGATAAGAAGGATAAGCTATCTTAAACTCTGCAGAATATTCTCAAGACCGCCAAAAATCAGCATGACGGTGCTGAAAAGATATGCCGGGCTGAGTCTTCCTCTGGGACTTGCCGTGTTTTTTGAAATCGGCATTTTTTCCTTTTTTGCATTTGTTGTCACAGCCATGGGAACCAATGCCATGGCGGCAAATCAGATCTTTTTCAATTATATGTCCGTCCTCTACATGATCCCCATGTCTCTTTCCAATGCTGTTTCCATAAGAGTGGGATACACAGTCGGAGCAAATGAATATGAAAAGACCAGGGTAACAGTGACAACCTGTCTTATTCTCGGACTGATTGCATCCGTACTCACAGGACTTGCATCCTTTCTTCTGAGAGACGGGATTATAGGAATGTATACCGATGATCAGGAGGTGTTCGAACTTCTCAGAGATGCTTTCATATGCGTTTCAGTCTACCAGGTGGGAGACTACTGCCAGACAATAGGCATCGGAATTCTGAGAGGTCTTCTGAAAACCAGAATCATCACCATAATGTCGGTTGTTGCATACTGGTTTTTCGCAGTTCCTGCGGGACTTCTGCTTTGCTTTAAAAACATTCTGTGGGGTCCACACGGATTTACCGGACTCTGCATCGCTCTGAGCGTATCGCTCTACATTCTTGCAATCGCATACCTGCTGCGGATCGAGATTTCCTTCAGGAAAGGACAGTCTTAAAAGACTCATAAAAATGTGGTTTTTGAATTCACCTGAGTTTAAAATCAGAAACACAGTCAGCAGAAGTAGAGGACACCATGGATAGATTACAAGAATTACCTTCAGCCAGAGTCTGGAAACTGTTTCAGATTATATCCTCAATTCCCCGTGCATCAGGTAACGAGACCGCTGTGTCGAAATGGATAGCGGAATATGCCGCCAAAAGCGGAGCGCAGTGCATTGCTGATCAGACCGGTAACCTTATAATCACGGCAAGAGCAACTCCGGGGTATGAAAATGCTCCAAGCATATGTTTCCAGGCACACATGGATATGGTTGCAGTACAGGATCCTGGACATAATCATGATTTCAGTACTGATCCCATCAGTCTGATTCTGAAGGAAACGGACGGCGAACTTTATATGCATGCGGATCACACCACACTTGGCGCTGATGACGGCATCGGAGTCGCCCTGGCCCTGGCATTCATAACGGATCATGACAGTCAGCACGGTCCGCTTGAGGCTGTATTTACGGTCGGAGAGGAAACATCAATGATCGGCATGAGGGAACTAAGAGACAATCTTCTCCGCTCAAAAATGATGATCAACATCGATTCCGAAAGAGATGACGAGGTGATTATAGGTGCGGCCGGCGGTGCCGATGCCACATTCACTCTGAAATCCTCGTCTGAAAGAATTGAAACGGAATCCTCTTTAAAGCTGAACTTCTCCGGCTTCACCGGAGGTCATTCCGGCATTGAAATCCATTACGGCAGAGCCAATGCCATCAAAGTGGCAGCAGAAGTTGCAAAAAGTCTCATAGAAGGATTCGGACTGTCCCTTGTATCAGTTGACGGAGGTCTTTTCCACAACGCCATTCCGGTGGAAGCGACAGTAATCCTCGGCGGATCTGAGAGCGGGATAAACAAGGCCGAAGCCGAAGCCGGAAGAATACTGGAGACAATAAAAGAGAAATACCGCGACACGGATCCGAACATCAGCCTGATTATGGCCCGGGACAAGGGCTGTGCCGCACTTAACTTCAAGGACTCCAAAGAAGCAGTGTCAGTTATCTGCGGCATTCCTGACGGCGTTATTTCAATGAATG
>CADBNP010000165.1 GCA_902796095.1 uncultured Aeromonadales bacterium
GGTCTTGTCCGTCTTTATGCTCAGGCGTCAAACGGCAACAAGGAGAAATTTCCGGGAGGCGTCAAGCCGATAGCGGCAGTTGATGTCAATGTGAACGATGAGTTTGCTGAGCATGAGGCTACACTTCTTACCTTGTATGCCATGAATGAGAACGGTTATCACAACATCTGCGAGATTATCTCCAGAGGACACCGTCGCGGCAAGCAGCAGTGCAACGGTCTGGAAATGCCTACTATTGAGCTGTCATGGTTTACTGAGCGGAACAGTCATGACACATCCTTCTATGCCGATGACATAATAGTACTTTCCGGAGGAAGAGTCGGTGCTCTCGGTAAATATCTGCTGAAGGGAAGAGAGGACAGAGTTGATGAACTTCTGGATTTTTATAAAAAATGGTTTCCGGATCGTTTTTACCTTGAACTGACCCGTACAGATCGGGATAACGAGGAGCAGTACAACGTGCTGGCGGTGGCTCTTGCCGAAAAGCAGGATCTTCCGGTTGTGGCAACCAATGATGTGGTGTTCATGGAGAAGAACGACTTCTTTTACCATGAAGTGAGGGTTGCCAGCCAGATGAAGTATACAATGGCGGATCCGCGCAGACCCAAGCTTTATTCCTGTGAGCAGTACCTTAAAACCCAGGAAGAAATGTGTTCGCTTTTCAGTGATATACCGGAGGCGCTGGAGAATACTGTTGAAATTGCCAAACGCTGCAATGTTTATATTCCTCTGGGCGTTCCGCATCTTCCGAAATTCCCTGTTCCGGCTGACTTTGTGCCGACGGATGATATGCGTCAGCGTGTTCTCAGGATCTGGACAGAATATGATGAGAAGACTGCGGAAAATAAGAAAAGAGATCCTGTGGATTTCACCAGACTGCCGGCAGAAAAAATTGCTGAATTAGAAGATAAAATACGTCTGTGCAGCTATCTGATCTGGCAGTCTGAAACCGGTCTTGAAAAGCGTCTTGCCGTTCTGTTTCCGGATGAGAAAAAACGCAGTGAGGAGCGTCCGAAGTATTATGAGCGTCTTTATATGGAGCTCAGTGTAGTTATCGGAATGGATTTCCCCGGATATTTTCTTATAGTGATGGAATTTATTCAGTGGGCCAAGTCCCAGGGAATTCCGATAGGACCCGGACGAGGTTCGGGTGCCGGATCTCTGGTGGCCTATGCCATAAAGATTACTGATCTTAATCCTCTTGATTTTGCTCTTCTTTTTGAAAGATTTCTTAATCCTGAACGTGTATCGATGCCGGATTTTGATATTGATATCTGCAAGGATCGGCGAGGAGAGGTTATTCAGCATGTTGCCGAACTTTACGGGCATGAAGCTGTCTCGCAGATTATCACTTTCGGTACCATGGCGGCCAAGGCTGCGATCAAGGATGTGACAAGAACTCTTAACATGTCGTATACCTTCGGCGACCAGCTGGCCAAGCTGATCCCTGCGGCTCCCGGCACCAAACTCAGTGATGCCTTTAATGTAGAAAAGAATCCTAAGCATCCTGAGGATGTGGAACTCCTGAAAAGCCGTTACGAAAGCGAGCCGGAAGTGAAGGAGGTTATCGATATAGCCTTTAAGCTTGAGGGTGTGACCAAGAGCACCGGCAAGCATGCCGGCGGAGTGGTTATCTCGCCTTCCACAATTGTCGATTATTCTCCAATAGCTCTTGATACTGATAACAACCCTGTAACCCAGTATGACAAGCACGATATTGAGGATGCAGGTCTGATCAAGTTTGACTTTCTCGGCCTCAAGACTATAACCATCATCAAATGGGCTCTGGACATGATCAATGCCCGCATGAAGCGTCAGGGCAGGGAGCCGGTGGATATTTCCACAATACCGCTGGATGACAAGGAATGCTATGATGTTCTCATGTCCTGTGAAACCACAGGTGTGTTCCAGCTGGAATCACGCGGCATGAGGGATCTTATTTCAAAACTGAAGCCGGATCGCTTTGACGATATGATTGCTCTGGTTGCTCTGTTCAGACCGGGTCCTCTGGAATCAGGTATGGTGGATAACTATATCAACCGCAAGCATGGCAGGGAGGAGGTTTCCTATCCTATGCCTGAATATCAGCATGAGTGCCTTAAGCCTATTCTGGAATCAACCTACTGTGTTGTAGTTTACCAGGAGCAGGTTATGCAGCTGGCACAGGCTCTTTCAGGCTATTCGCTGGGCAGTGCTGATTTGCTGCGGCGTGCCATGGGCAAGAAAATCCAGGAGGAAATGGTCCGAAACCGAAAGATCTTCGTGGATGGTGCTGTTGAGAAAGGTCGCGATGCTGCCGTTGCAGGTAAAATCTACGATATAGTGGAAAAGTTTGCCGGCTACGGCTTCAATAAATCTCACAGTGCCGCCTATGCTCTTGTTGCCTATCAGACTCTTTGGATGAAGGTCCATTATCCGGCGGATTATCTGGCCGCACTGATGACAGGCGATAAGGACAGCAAGGAAAAGATTGTCGCCTATGTTGCTGAGCTCAGGAGACTGGGGATCAGGATCAGTCCTCCGGATGTAAATCAGTGTCAGTATGATTTTATTGCCAGTGATGACGGTGAAGTGGTGTACGGACTCTGCGGTATTTCCGGAATCGGCTACGGTGCCGTGGAGGAAATCGTCAACAACCGCAAAAGCGGTCCGTATGAGGATCTTTTTGATTTCTGCTGTCGTGTGGATTTGAAGAAATTCAGCCGCAGTGCTCTTGAAACGCTGATCTGGGTTGGAGCCTTTGACAGAATAGGTCCTCACAGAAGTGCCATTCTGGAGGCTCTTGATGTGGCTATCAAATATGCCACAGACAAGAATTCCAATGAGCTTGAAGGTCAGTTTGACATGTTCAGCTGCGAAGGTGCAGCTGATCCGTATCGTCCGACATATCCTGATGTGCCTATGCTTCCTGATATAGCCTGGCTTACCAAGGAAAAGCACTATCTTGGTCTTTATCTTACCGGACATCCTGTAAACCAGTACCTCGCTGAGATATCTCATTACAATGCAACACAGATTAAGAATCTGACACCGACCAGTTCACATGTGGACAGGGGGCACCACCTGGTTACCGTAATAGGATATGCCCATGAGGTAAGGTGGATCACCACCAAGAAGGGAACACGGATGGCAACCATTCTTCTTGATGACGGAACCGGTGATATCACGGTTCTGGTGTTTGCCCGCACCGTGGAAAAATGTGAGGAGTTTATTCAGCAGGATACGATCCTTTATATAAGGGGCGAAGTCAAGCCGGATTACAGAGCCGCCCAGGATGAAACCTCCGAGGAGGTTCCGATAAATCTTGTAGCGGATTCAGTGATTTCTCTTACGTCGGCCCGCAATGAAAATGCAGTGTGTATCCTTGTTACATTAAGAGATGAGCAGTGCTCGGATAAATTTATCTATCAGCTTATGGGACTCCTTGAACAGTACCGTTCCGAGAATGAACTCCCGGTCAAGATATGTTATAAGACGGAAAAAGGCTGCATAGCTCTTGATCCGGACAGTGCCTTCAGAGTGAAGCCGTGCGATGAACTCCTTACGGATTTGCAGACTCTGGTGGGCAAGGATCAGATAAGCGTGGAATTCTGAGGAATACAGGGAATTTATGAAAATGAAACTGCCGGGAAAACTGCGTGCACACACGGTGTTTCTTCTCATTATGTCGCTCCTGCTTGTATCCAGAGTGCTTCATTATTACATGGGGCATTATGATGACAGGCAGATTACAAGAAACGGAGCTCTGACTTCCCTTGGTCACAGTGTTGCAGGTAAACTGAGAGGTCTTGATTACAGCGGGTTTGCCGTCAAAACTGTTTCTTACGGAGCCGAGGGGGAAAACGGAGTGTATGCAGTTCTTTCGGTAGCCGCTTCCGATGATGAAATTCTGAAACTGAGAGAGG
This sequence comes from uncultured Aeromonadales bacterium, assembly GCA_902796095.1. Taxonomy (GTDB): domain Bacteria; phylum Pseudomonadota; class Gammaproteobacteria; order Enterobacterales; family Succinivibrionaceae; genus UBA2804. The sequence goes on from CADBNP010000165.1 coordinate 3,906, forward strand.
AAAAACTTTCGGATGCGAAACTGCGTTCAAAAGTCTGTTCGGGAAGGGATAAGCTTGCATTGAGCTATGTTGACAGAATCAGAATTTCATATGTGGATGAGAAGGGCAGGGAAATAACCGGCACTGCTTTCGGAGGCTGCTGATTTTCATGATCTTTCCTGTTTAACTTCATTTTACGGGACTGTCACATTGCAGTCCGGATGTGATACCCGCTCATTTCAGTAATTCTTTTCTTCATTTTGTGATCCTGTCTGAATGCTCGATCTTTTTAGATGTTGTTGTGCAGTAATAAACAAAAAAAGCCCTGTTTTTTTTGATATAATACCGTAGATTTTTTATATTGCCCGACCGCCGGAGACTGTGCCCGGACGGCGTAATTTTTAATTAGGATGAGTTATGGATTTAAATTTCTTGGATTTCGAACAGAAAATTGCTGAACTGATTGCGCAGACCAATGAACTCAAAAGGGTAAGCGAATCGAACGGCGGTGAGGTCGATCTGTCAAAGACCATAAGTTCTCTTGAGCATGCGACAGATAAGCTTACCAAGGAAATCTTTTCAAATCTGGGAGCATGGCAGATATCGCGTCTTTCACGTCATCCTATGCGTCCGTATTCTCTTGATTACATCAGCAGAATGTTTACAGAATTTGATGAACTGTGCGGAGATCGAAATTTCTCTGATGATCAGGCTATTGTCGGAGGCACGGCGAGACTGGACGGCAGGCCGTGTATGGTTATCGGCCACCAGAAGGGGCGCGATACCCAGGAAAAAATCAGGAGGAATTTCGGTATGCCCCGTCCAGAGGGATACCGCAAGGCATTGAGACTCATGCGTCTTGCAGAGCGCTTCCATATGCCTGTAATTACATTTATTGATACACCTGGCGCATATCCTGGAGTTGGTGCAGAAGAGCGCGGTCAGGCTGAGGCAATTGCCAAGAACCTCAAGATTATGAGTTCACTCAGGATTCCGGTGATTTGTACCGTGATCGGTGAAGGCGGATCAGGCGGTGCTCTGGCTATCGGTGTGGGTGACAGAGTGAATATGATGCAGTATTCCACCTATTCCGTTATTTCACCTGAAGGCTGTGCCTCGATTCTCTGGAAGAGTGCAGACAAGGCTTCAACAGCTGCCGAGGCCATGAACATTACAGCAGACAAACTCATGTCTCTGAAACTGATTGACAATGTGATCAAGGAGCCGCTGGGCGGAGCTCACCGTGATTATGACAAGGCGGCGGAAAATCTGAAAGAGCGCATTATTACAGATCTGAATGAACTCTCTGAACTGTCTGAAGAGGAACTTCTTGAAAGAAGGTTCAGCCGCTTGATGTCCTATGGTTACTGTTAGCAGATAATGAATTCAAATTATTGTACGGTCTCTTTGGAGCAGTGCTTCAGAGAGACTTTTTTGTATCTTGATCCTCCGCCTTCCCATGGTGTTATAGCCCTGTCAGGCGGTGCAGACTCTGTTGTTCTTACCTGGCTTCTTGCTCATTCCGGTGATTTGTTTCCAGAAAACTTTACTCTGGAGGCAGTGTATGTTCATCACGGTCTCAGTACCCATGCCGGAGAATGGGCTGAATTCTGCAGTCGATATGCAGCTTCTCTCGGTATACCGTTTACCTGCGAACGGGTGACTCTTGACTATTCAGAGGGTGACGGTACAGAAGCTGCCGCCCGTCGAGCCAGGTATGAGGTTCTGGCAAAGCATATGATCGGATCAGCTCCGGTTTTGTTTACTGCCCATCATGCCAATGATCAGGCAGAAACTTTTTTCCTGGCTCTGAAGAGAGGATCCGGTCTTCCCGGACTTGCATCCATGCAGCATGTACGTGAGTTTGCCGGAGGCCGGCTTTTCAGACCGCTGCTGAAAGTAAGCCGTTCTGACATTGAAAACTTTGCGACCAGCCATAATCTGCAGTATGTAACTGATGAATCCAACATCGATGAGCATTATGACAGAAATTTTCTGAGGCATCAGATTATCCCCCTGCTTCAGGAGAGGTTCCCCGGTTTTCTTGACATGATAGGGTACAGCACCGGTTATATATCAGAAGCTGAACAGATGGTTTCTCAGATTGCAGAATCTGACCTGGAGAACTGCCGTTACAGTGATAATTCCGTTATGATTTCCGAACTTATGAAACTTTCAGAAGTACGGGGGAAAAATGTTCTCAGGTATTTATGGCATGATATTACCGGAAGATATCCTTCCCGCAGTCTTGTGAAGAGTGTGCTGACCGAAATGATCCCGGCCCGCTGTGATGCCGCACCATGCTTTATTGAGAACGGTTTTTCCTGCCGCAGATATCAGGACTGCCTTTACGTCGTCAGAGAGCAGAATGAGACTCCGCTGCAGACTGTCAGACTTGAATTAAACTCTGTGTTTGAGCTTGGCGGACACAGCTGGATCCTTGAAAGAGCAGAGGGCGGCGGCTTTGCATTGATGCCTGACAGTCTTTCCTTTGACTA
>CADBNP010000166.1 GCA_902796095.1 uncultured Aeromonadales bacterium
ACATCTTCATCACAACCGGGATTACGTAACAATTACGGTAAACCTTTGCGGTTTTGAAAACCCGGACATTACCGTTTCAGAAAAATACAAGCTGCGCTGATTCGGTTCATCCGTGAGGCATGATATCAGATCAGCAATACTATCTTTTCATGCAACTTCTCCCAGCAGGCCGACTGCTATTTGCGAGCAACATATCATACCGGACTTTCTATCAGAGCAATTTGTTACGCAAAATCTGAATTACCTAGTAAACTAGAAGCATCAATGTGTGTATTTTATATCGGCTGTGCCACGGATTAAGGCTTCATTATGGTTGAGTTTCTCCATTTTTCATGTCCTCCCTTTCTTATCTACAAAAACAATGCCATAACTGTTCGTATTGCCGTTTCAGACACAAAGGATTCGGTACCTGTAAAAATCGAACTGTGGTGTTTTCCAAACAACGAACCGGCAGTGGTGGAAATGACGCGGATCCTTGAGCAGGAAGACTGCTCCATATACACTGGTGAGACACTGCTGGATCAGAGCTACAACCTGCAGAGCTATGCTTTCAGAATTTACTTTTCCGACAGTACTGTAATATGGTTCTCGTCAAGAAAAATCAGCAGAAACGAACCTCTCGCCCATGAGCGATTTACGGTAAATCTCCATGAATCCGCATCGCTCTGGATGAGGGAGCAGATGTTCTATCAGATAGTACCGGATCGATTTGCTTCAGACAGAGTCAGTGACGAAATTTTTGCAACGCAGTTTGAACCAACCGATGAGAATTTCATTTCCGCCCGTTATCACGGCAATCTGGCAGGGATCATGTCCAAGCTTGACTATATCTGTTCACTTGGATTTACAGGTATCTACCTCTGCCCTGTTACCGACACCTCCGGCATACTAGGATACAAATGCAGGGATTATTACTCCATCCAGAGTGATCTTGGCACTGAGGAGGATCTTATCCGGCTGATTGAAGAAATTCACAGACGTGGAATGAAAATCATTCTGGATCTTCCTGTCAACCATGTGGGAGATGATCATCCGTATTACGATGTCAGCGATGTTACAGGTCACGGTGCATGCTGCCATGAGGATTCCCCCTACAGAAACTACTTCACTTTCCGCAACGGAAAGGCTGTTGTATGGAAAGAAGATCCCCATTTTGTAAAACTGGATTACGCGAACAGGGATGTCCAGGACATGATGTACCGCGGCACTGACAGCGTGATCAAGCATTTTCTGAAACCTCCGTACTCAGTAGACGGGATCAAACTCGGATCAGTTCAGATGCTGGGTGGGAACGGCACGGCCCAGGCCAACATGTTTCACCTGCACGAGATAAACAATGAGGCAAAAGCGGTAAATTCTGAATGCTACGTGGTAAATGAACACAACTATGACGCCAAGCCGTGGCTGTGCAATCCGATCCAGCAGGAGGATTCTGCCCTCAATGTCTGCGGATTCTACAAGCCGATGCTCCAGTTCCTGTCAGGAAAAGATTACTACACCGGAGAAAAATTCAAATATTCAGCCGAGGATTTCAGAAATTTTATCGAAAGATACCACAGTGGCATTCCTCACGACAAACTGTGCAGTCTCTTCAACATGATCGGAAATCACGACACCTGCCGCATTGCCAGCGTGCTTAACGGCAATCCTCAGCTTATAAGAGTTGCTATCACCATGATGTATACCTGGATCGGAGTACCGTGCATATACTACGGAGATGAAATCGGGCTCACCGGTGAAAGAAAGCAGCTGTCCTACAAGCCTATGGACTGGAACAACAAAAAAGATATTTTCAGAAAGCTTATCGTTACTCTTGCACGTTTCAGACATGAAAACAAAGTGATAATACGCGGAAGTCTGGAGATCACCTATGCCAGTGGCAGTGTTCTGATCTATGAAAGATGCTATAACAGAAATAAAACAATAGTTGTGGTTAACAGCGGCAGCACAGTATCAACAGTAGATCTGACAGAGAATGTGAAAACTCTGAAAATACAGCAGACTCTTGCTGATGCCGACAATCATGAAAGTACACAAGTTTCCAGGAAATACAATGTCAAAGGATCTCTGATGATGGACAATATCAGGATCATGAGCATAGCGGAACTGGACAAGGGCAACAAAACAAGGATAGGACCTACTTCTGCCCTGATTATTCAGTCATAAAAATTCGTTACACACAGAAGAAATCTCTGTCTGTTTCAAAACAGAATTTCATGACGGAAACAGGTTCTGTGCTTCACGCTGACACTCCCTGTGCACAGCCTCGCAATCCTTGCCGTGAAAAACAATGCCGAATTTTCTGACTGTGTCGAAATCCTCCCGGATGTCAAAATCGTATTGCAGACTGTCAATCTGGGAAATGGCAGCTTCACACATCTTTCTCATGACACAGGCGGAGTCGCTGTCGCATTTCTTGAATTCTATAATCACCGCAGTTCCTATGTTTTTGTTCTTAATCACAATATCAGAATAGCCGTCCCCGCTTTCGCTGTTGGATTTTATCTCCAGATTCGAAGCTTTGGCGGCAATTCCGAGAACTCCCTGAAGAAAAGCATGGTAAACGCTCTCGTATGCGGTATCCCTGACGCTCAGAAAAGTAGGAAGCATATTCCTGATGATAGTGGCAGTCCTTTTGGCATCACCGTCAAACAGAGCCCTGAGAAGATCCAGTGATTTATGCTTCCACTCGGGATTCATGCTGCTGTAAAGATGTTTTGCCTTGTTTTTGAAACACTCCGTAATTTCACGGTTTGGGATCTTAACCGGCAAAAAATCAGAAGAAGAAGGAACGGCATTACGATCCCGGGTGAGATACCCGGTATAAAGCATCATAGTGGCGAAAACATTAAAATCGGCATCCGCCGTGATTTCCGGGTAAGAAGAGAATTCGCAGAGTTCAATCTCCTCCGTGCCGCCGTCAATAAGATTCTGAATACGCTGTGAATCACCGGAATCAGGATGATTCATGCAGATTTCGATAATGTCATTGCCGCTGGAATTCGCCCAGTAGTTCTCAGGCTGGAAGGTAGCGGAATCGTTGCCCTCCGCCAGTGCCCTGGATAAAAATTTAAGAACACTCCAGGGACAGAGCATTCCGTTACTGGTATCATTACCGGAAATACCGTTGTAGCCGTCATACCAGACCAGCACGTCAGAAAGCCGGTTTTCCATGCCGCATTTTTTTTAAAGTTTTTCGGTTTCTGCTCTCGTAAGGCCTATAAAATCGGCATACGGGGCATCACCCAAACCGTAGACGTCAAAGTTGTTAATGTCGGTAAATATGCTCTGATGTGCTATCCGGAGGCAACCGGTGACATACCCTCTGAAAAGATTCTTATTGTCTTTGAGAGCATTACCCAGAAGCTCCTTTATAATTTCCAGCATTTTCGGGTAATAACCGTTTACCGTGGACTTCTGCAGAGGAACATCATACTCGTCGACAATGATTACCGTCTGAATACCATACTCATCAAAAAGAAGATCATTCAGGAATCTCAGGGAACTTTTGGCAATTGTCTGGGCAGTATTCATGTTGTTTTCCTTCGAAATATCGAAGGACTCGTTTTCGCAGATGGCTATTCTTCTTCTCAGAGTTGCAATACGATCAGGATCCAGTTTCTTACTTTTATAAAGAAAGGTGAACCTGTTATAAAGACGTCCCACAAGCTCCAGCAGTGATTTCATGGCTTTCTGGAAATCTGAACCCTGCACCGATTTCAATGAAATGCTGATTACCGGATAACGTCCCATGTACTTATCACTGAACTCCTTGCTCTCTTTCTCTGTGCAGACATTCAGATTCTTGAAAAGATCTTCCTGCCGGCTTATGTCTCCGGGATTTTCGTAATTGAGTTCGAGAAAATTTTCCAGCATGCTCATGGACAGAGTTTTTCCGAAACGACGGGGTCTCAGAAGCAGAAAGACCTCTATCTGCGATGTCAGCAGGGATTTCAGAAATGAAGTCTTGTCGATATATACAGCATTCCAGTTCCTGAGCTTTTCAAAGTTTGTAATACCTACAGGTATGTTTTCTCTGGAGATGGTCATAATCCTCACTCCGTTTTCTGTAACCGTCAGTACCGTGCTTTATGATTTACAAAGTTTCAGATCATCCTGCCATAATATTCTGAGTTTTACTGATAAATTTAGACAGGATCTCTGTTTCAAGTTTCCATGTAATACTCATTGGTTTGTCTCCGCTGTGACTTACATATCTGACCCGTCCCAGTAAAGTATATGCCTCGGCATTTCCGGAGACAGGATCTTTCTTGTTTTCTCTTACAAAAAGCAGGATTGTGTTTTTTCCGTCAAAATCGGTAACCCCGATATATCTCTGTCCCGTTGGTGACTGAGATGAGGTGGTACTCTGACTCTGCCAGTGAAACAGCCATTCATTGATGGAATAATCCTCATAAAGTGTTGTAGGAGAATACTCCTTTTCGCTTTTGTTCAGAGTAACAAGCAGAAGATCCGTATTGAATGCCGGGATATATTTGACACCCTCTCTCATATTCTGAGGACTTGTCTCATCAAACGCAACAAGCAGCTGCTCCCTGGTATACCGGCAGTAGGTGAACAGCGGTATATCAGATGTTATCTGCCTGTCAACAAAGCCGATCCTGTCCCTGCAGTAAGAAAGCAGTTCAAGGATCTCATTCAGAAGAACATCATTTTTTGAAAGCCGGTTAATTCTGTCCTTGAAAACCGGATCAGAAACATCTCTGTACTCATCCCATGCTGTAATATGAAACATCTTCAGCATACGGACACGATCAGGTGTTAGAGCATCATAGTCATGAACTCCCGGAAGAAATTCCATCAAAAAATCGATCCAGTCTTTTGAATCAATATCCGCCAGTCTGCACCAGATTTTCTCTTTGCCGTCTTTTACAAATAAATCCACGTCTTTAACGTCTGATGCCATGACACCGGCCATAATCATCAGTCTGGAAAAACTGATCTTATGCCTGTATATTTCTTTCGGATCAAGATGACTGTAATCAATAAAACTGGTAATACTCAAATCTTTTCCGGTATCACTTCTGAAGGACGAGATCATCTCGAGAATTCTGGCAACACCTACCTTTTCGTAGGAGTTTCTGATGTTTGACAGAATATACTCGGAAGCAACCTTTTCCAGTGCAATATAGCATCCCTTTGGAACAGATGGAAAATCCTTCCTGATTTCATCAAGAACATGCCTGCTGCCTGTGGAAAGCAAAGCTCTGAATTTTTCTTCAAAATTATATTTTTTGTTGGCCTGTCCGATAAAATCAAGAACTGTCAGACACTCCTTTGTATCACAAAGTCTAAGACCGCGACCAAGCTGCTGCAGAAAAACAGTAAGAGATTCCGTCGGCCGGAGAAAAAGGATTGTATCAATTTCCGGAATATCAACACCTTCATTGAACAGATCAACAACGAAAATAAAATTTATTTCCCCGCTGACAAGTCTGCTCCTGGCTTTATTTCTGTCCTCTTCGGGAGAACCGCCTGACAGGGAAACGGAAGGTATGCCGCATTTATTGAAGAAATCCCGCATAAACTCGGCATGAGCAACGGAAACACAAAAACCGAGACCGCGGACACGTCTGACATCAGCTACATATTCAGTCACCTTCTGAACAACAGTTTCCGCCCGTTTTCCGGCGTATAGTTCATTGATTGTGTAAATATCAGACAGCTGTTTTGCATCATATCCTCCCCTGCTCCACTGGACCGCACTTAAATCCACTACATCTGTAACACCGAAATACTGAAACGGACAGAGAAGTCTCTGCTCAATTGCCTCCGGCAGTCTGATTTCAGCTGCAATTCGATGATCGAAGTGTTTAAGAATATCTCTGCCGTCCATGCGCTCCGGAGTTGCCGTTAAACCAAGCAGTATTTTTGGTCTGAAATATTCAAGAACAGTCTGATACGTAGCTGCGGCGGCATGATGAAATTCATCAATTACAATGTAGTCATAAAAATCCGGAGAAAAATGATCCGTAAAATTTCTGGAGTTACAGCTCTGAATGGACAGGAACAGATAATCAAAACTCTTGGGCTCGTGGGAACCTACCAGCAGTTCACCGAAATTTGCGTCCCTGAGAACAGCTCTGAAGGAGTAAAGACTCTGCTCAAGGATTTCTGCACGATGAGCAACAAAAAGAAGTCTTGGTCTCGAGCCTGTCCTGCTTTGGCAAAACCTGCGGTAGTCAAAAGCCGCAATCATGGTCTTGCCCGTACCTGTAGCCGTTACAACAAGATTTGCATACTTTCCTCTTACAACCCGCTCGGCCTCCAGCTGATCCAGAATTCTTTTCTGATACGGATATGGATTTAAATCAAAAGAAAAACAAAACGCCCCGTCTGAAATTCCTGCACCTGCATTTCTTTCAGAATTGAGTGCCTTCTTAAGTCTTCCAATATGATCATCATCCATGACAAACAATTCAAACTTGCTTGAATTCCAGTAGATGTCAAAAGTCTGGGTGATCTTGCTGATGGTCTGAGGAAGATCCTTTCTGGCTATTTTGAGATTCCACTCAAGGCCGCTGGATATGGCTGCATTTGAGAGATTGGAGGAGCCGACATAAGCCGTTGTAAATCCAGTATCCCGATAAAAAATGTAGGCCTTTGCATGAAGTCTGGTGCTTTTGGTATCGTAGCTGATTCTGATCTCCGTATTATCAAGTCTGGAAAGTTCAGATACAGCCTTTGCATCTGTGGCCCCCATGTAACAGGTAGTAATAATTCTGAGACGACGCCCGGATGAGGTAAATCTTCTGAGAGCATCAATTATCAGCCTGGTGCCCGACCACTTTACAAAAGAAACTAGCATGTCAACGCGATCAGCGGTCATGATCTCTTTGATAAGTTCCGTAAAAAGCTGAGGTTCATTTTCATTTGCAGTAAAAAGGCACGACCGGGACAGCGGTGTAGCCGGACGTTGCAAAACATCCTTTTCTGAAAATGAACAGTTTTTCCGGGGCAGTACGGAAAGAAGCTCCATAGGCTCGTCAGGTTTGGAAATTACAAAGGATGATCCTCCGGAAAATATTGAACCGATGAGTTCATTGACATATCTGATCTGTTCACCCAGCACTCGGTCACTTTTCTCAGACTCTGAGATATTCTTAAGTCTGAGCTCAACGATTTCCGCTACATACCTGGCAAGCTCTCGGGAAGATGATTCTGAAGTGAAAGAAGCCGTTTTTATACTTTTGTCTTCAGAATTTCTGATCTCCTCGTCCAGTCCAGCATAGATCAGCTGCTGGTAAAAACCTTCCTTCAGCATATACACAATCCAAAGTGAATAGAAAAAACCATGAGGTGAACCTCTTTGTATCAGTTCTTATTCTCGCTTAAAAAAGACAGAATTCATTCTGTTTTAGAATAACTTTGTGCGAATACATCACATTTCATGCTGAGGACAATATAGAAGACAAAAAGATTCCGACCGGTATCTCATAAACCGCATTCAACAAATAAAATTTCATGCAGAACTCACAAATTCAGGAACATGCAGAAGCAGACGGCAGGAAGCAAGCAGCCGGTAACATACAGAAAAATTCAGTTTGAAAAAAGCAATCAATCCAAAAAACAGGAGGATGCCGAATGTGCATCCCCAATTTCCTGTTTTCCTTTCCGCCATCCGGCAGTAAGACGGATCCGGTTTCACCCGATCAACAATGTTTCAGAACCTTGAAACATAGCCCATGATCAGAATCAGACTGATCAGAAAAGTAAGACCGTATGTGTAGTAAAACTTCAAAAATCTGTTCTTTGAGGAAGTCATGTCCACATTTCGGCCCCACATCATTTCTGCCACGTATCCGTCCCAGTTCCAGCCCTTTCTGCTGATACAGAAAATAACCATGAAAAGAGCACCCAGCGGAAGCAGATTACTTGAAAGAATGAAATCAAGAAAATCCAGAATGCAGGAATCTCCGCCCAGAGGATGGAAACCAGACCAGACATTGAAGCCAAGGATTGTAGGAACACCGGCAAGAACAAGAATGAAGAATGTAAGAATGGTGGATGACGTTCTGTTCATGCCGAAGTTATCAATGTTATCAGCAATAATACCCTCAATCACGGTGACCAGTGTGGTAAGAGCAGCAATGGTCAGAAAAACAAAGAAAAGACCTCCATAAATCTGACCGTAATCCATTCTGTTAAAAAGTTTGAGAAGCGTCTGAAAAATCAGAGTCGGTCCCTGATCCGGATGAACACCAAAGGAGAAGCAGACAGGGAAAATAATCAGTCCGGCAAAAAATGCCACCATGGTATCGAGACCTGCAATAAGGCATGAATCCTTAAGAAGAGAATGATTTTTTCCGATATATGATCCGAAAATTGAAATGCAGCCTACACCTATGCTCAGGGAAAAGAAAACCTGATTCATGGCATCGTTAATGACACGCCACCAGCCGACATTACTGATATTATCAATGCTCGGCATCAAATAAAAATCAATTCCCTCACCAGCACCGTCAAGAGTGACGGCATATCCGGCAAGAAAAAACATCAAAGCAAGCATTCCGAGCATGGCATACTTTGTTATTTTCTCAACACCGTTTCTTACCCCCCTGTAGCATATAAGACAGGAAATGAACAGCACTGCCAGCATGCAGAAAAACTGATCAGAAGGATTTGACAGCAGTTTTCCAAACTGCTGTGAAACCTCGGCTTCACTCATGCCGATGATATCACCCTGAAATATTCTTCCCGCATAAAACAAAAGCCAGCCGGTAACCACACTGTAGAATGAAAGAAGCACATATTTGCCGGCAACAGCGATAAAGGAGATTATGTTCCACCGTCTGGTACCGGGAGTAAGGACTCTGAAGGCGGTAGAAACGCTCTGTCTTGATGCCCTGCCTATGGCAAGTTCAATGGTCAGAAGTGGAAGACCAAGCATAATCAGAAAAATGAGATAGAACAAACAGAAGATAGCACCTCCTGACTGACCTGCAACATAAGGAAAACGCCATACATTGCCCAGTCCGATGGAGCATCCTGCTGCCACCAGAATGAAGCCAAGATGAGAAGCAAAAGAAACTCTTTCACTCGGTTTATTCAATTCAGACATAAAACACCAGAAACAGAGGAAACAACATTACCGCAACTGACAGTCACTGTATCACTCGATTAACAGCACTGCAGCACAGACAAACAGCACCGCAGAGATACACAACCCCGGGAAAGACTGAAACAGAAATGTTTCTGCAGTAAAAGATCACGGAAAGAGCTGAACCATCAGGATCTGACATTCATGATAAACACAGCACGATTCCGGATCTGTTTTCAGTTCCTGCCGATAACAGCTCTGACCGATTCAAAAATTCTGGTGGCCACAGCAGGATTGTTCATGGTATAGAGGTGAATACCGTCAACACCGTGAGCAACAAGATCAATAATCTGATCTACAGCATAAGCACACCCGATTTCGAACATGGCCTCAGGATTGTCACTGAATCTGTTCATGACACAGCAGAATTTTTCAGGCAGAGATGCCCTGCACAGCTGAACCATGCGTTCAATCTGCCTTGAATTAATGACAGGCATGATGCCGGCTTCAACAGGAACATCAATTCCGGCATTTCTGATCCTGTCCATAAAGTCATAGAAAAGACTGTTTGAAAAAAACAGCTGTGTTATAAGTCCGTCAACACCTGAATCAACCTTCTGCTTAAGATAACGAATATCCGACTCCCAGTCAGGCGAATCCGGGTGCTTCTCAGGATAGCAGGCCGCATAAATTCTGAAGTCACTGAAATCATCGAGGGAACGTACAAAACGGATAAGGTCGTCAGCATGACTGAACTCACCGTGAGGAACGTTTCCGTCGGCAGGAAGATCTCCCCGAAGTGCAAGAATTTTTTCAACCCCCACATTCTTGAAAGCGGCAAGCTGGTTTCTTGCCTCATCTCTGGTAAGGGCTATGCACGGCATATGGGCAACGGCATTCATTTCATAGTGATTTTTTACGGCATTGACTATTTCAACCGTCTGACCACCCTGGCTTGCACCGCCCGCCCCGTAGGTAACACTGATAAAATCCGGCTTCAGTTTTTTCAAATCCGCCAGTGTACAGTATATTGTGGAAACACTTGCTGTCCGACGCGGTGGAAAAATTTCAAAAGACCAGCCGGTTTTTTTATTATCCTGTAACATTAAAATTCCTTTAACTCCATGCATGGAGGATATTCAAAAATTGAGACTATTCTGAAAAACGACAGACTCCTCTGATCACTCATACGTTTATCTCTTCTGCAGAGTGACTGTCCGGAGCTCGGCTGAAATTACTGTTCAGCAGACAGAATCAGCAATTACCGTTTCCACGGGTCAGATTTTCAGCATTGCAGTTCTGCCATGGATTAAGATAAATTCTTACTCCGGATCCTGTCAAGAAGTTATCACAAGTTTAACAGAAACTACACCTGTCTGCAGGTTTAAAAGTCATGTGATATAATCAGACGTTATCAATATCACCTGGATTGGAAGATACTTCTCGGAAAACAGCATATGAAGAACATTATAAAATTCTTACTGACTGTCGCTCTGCTTTCTGCCTTCCAGACATCATACGCAGAAAAACCGAATGTCTGGGTTTCCGGAACGGGTCAGGGATTTACAGCATACATTATCAGAAACAGCGGAATAACTGTGGATATTTCATGCAACTATGCATCAATGCCGTCATATGATCACTCAATCATCATAAGCAGATACAATCCGAAAACCAGAAATGCCGAGGAAATCTTCACCTTTGCCGATAACAGAGGGGACGGTGAATTCGTAATCGACGGCATCTCATACTATCCTTCAACTCCGACAGACACAAATTTCAGCTCAGGTGAATGGAGAAGATTCACCACCGCCATGTCAAAGGCAAAGAAATTTGAACTTAAAATCAAAGAAAAAACAGTAGCTGTTTTCACTCCGACCCCGAAAAGTGTAAAGGATATTGCATCGGATATGAAGCAGTGTGAGGATATGATTACCCTGCGTAACACTATATTCAGAGAATAGCCCGGCAGAAACGGCCGCAATGAAAGAAGATTTTTTTTGCGGTTCGGAAAATAAAAGATACATAAATCAGAATTGAGTCCGGTTGTACAGACAAAAGCGATGCAGAAAACGAAAGTGATACCGGTTTTCTAAAATGCGGACAGAAAGAATTATGCATAAAGGAAAAAACACATATTTGAAGGGAGCGGCAGGATATGATCCTGAAGTCGCCATTAAAGAAGCACAGGAGCGAATTGATGCGGAATCCCGCAAGGTAAGCTTTTTCAGGAGTTCCATATTTATCACGGGCGTTATTTCCCTGATCGCAGCCGGAGCTGTCGGCGGGATCTTCTATCTGGATCAGGAGAATATAAAAAACTCCATCAGCAGATGCAATGACGCACTTGCCAGAGGCAATATTTCAGAAGAAGAGACAGAACTCTGCAGAATGGCCTCAAACGAAGGAAACGATCGTGCAACAGAGGGACTGGCGGCACTTTACGTTTCTCAGGGAAGAAACGATCTGGCATACCCATACCTTAAGCAGTGCTCTGAAAACAGCAATGAAAACTGTCAGTACCTGCTTTCGAACATCTTTCGCGACGGTGTAAACGGTATCATTGAGCCTAACAACCTCCTGGCAGCTCAGCTTCTCGAAAAAGCCTCAGCCAACGGATCGTCCATTGCATCCTTCACACTGTACAAGGCATTTAATGAGGGAAGCACAGCCTATCTGATCAAGAAGGACAAGAAAAAGGCGAACCAGTATCTTCGTATGGCAGGAGAACTCGGTCACCCGGCGGCACTTTATCTGATAAGCGAAAATTATAAAACCGGAGAATACGGATTTACTGAAGATTACGATAAAAGTATTCATTACCTGAAACTTTCTGCAGATCGCGGATTTCCGGAGGCCATCGGAAAATATGCACTTCATATGCTTGAAACAGACAGAGAGGATCTGGCAGTTGAATACCTCAGAAAAGGCGAACAGATCGGTGAACCACTGAGCTGCACTCTTATTGCTCAGATGTACCGGGACGGCCGCATAGAGTTCAAGGGTGACAAATATGAGAAATCGGCATATCTGATAAATCTCTTCAGCCACGGAGCTGAAGAAGGAAATCCGATGGCTATCAGAAATCTTATCGAGATCTACCGGGAGCTGGATGATTCTGAAAATTATATTAAATGGATAAAGAAGGCACTGGTGCTCAATATACCTGAGGCCTACGGCTACATGGGTGAGGCCATTGAAGAGGAATATACTATTGTACAGCCTCTTCCGCCGTCTGATCAGGTGGATGAAGCCATTCATCAGATCCTGGCTGACAGACCAAACCTGGAGGCTGCCATTCAGTACTACCGCCGAGGCACAGCCCAGCACGACAACAAATCATTTCAGCATCTGCTGAAAATACTGCGCAGTCCGGAATTTAACGGCAAAATCAACAATGAATTCTTTAATCTTGCAAAAATTTTTGCCGAGGAAAACCCTGAATACGGGCTGGAAATGCTGGCATACTGCCACATGAAGGGCATCGGAACTCCGGTAAACGAGAAAGCAGCTCATGATCTTCTGGCGCAGAAAATAACAACCTACGAGGATATCAGTCTGGCATCTTCCGTAATAAGGAAGCTTCTTACAGGCAGCGATCCCAAGGATCCGCCTGTGGTGAAAAACCCGAAGGCCGCACCGAGATTTGCAGTTCTTCTTCTGGATATGCATGAAAACGGAAAAGAGGAATACCTTAAAATCTGGAAGGATATTCTCGGATCAAATAATCAGGATCATCAGCAGGCACTCCTGAATATCGTGAACGGAATTCCACAGAAATATCAGGATATGCTGAACGAAGATGATGAATTCCTGTTTCTCAGGCTGAAAACAAATATACTCCACCAGAAGCAGACAAAGGAGTCTCTGGCAAAGCTGAGGAATACAGCAGATATGCTTCTGCTCCGTGAGAATCACGAAGCTGAGATGCTGTATGCAAACCTGGCATACAGCGGCAGCGTTTTTTTCAGCAAGCCGGATTATGCAACAGCAGTCAGATGGTATGAGGAGGCAATTGAGCATATTCCGAATCCTGATCCGACGGTTCTTTTCAGAATGGGAAGCATTTATGCCGACAGAGGTGAGGTGAAGGACTATGCCAGAGGTCTGGATTATCTTAAAAGAGCTCTTCATGAAGAAAGAGATCTTGCACTGGATCTTATTATAAACAGATACATTCTTGACAGGAATCTGACCGGAAGGGAAAAGCTTCTTACACCTTCAGAAAAATATTATTATCTGAAACTGGCGGAGATGATCGGTCACCAGACCAGACAGACATCCGCTTTTGCAGGTAAACTGAAGAAAGAACTGAATGATAAGGAGGTTCTGGAAGCCGAACAGCAGGTATATGAGGAAATGGTTCGACGCAAAGCCCTTGAAAATCAAAGAAAAACATCAAAAGAATCCAACGGACAGGAATCTAAATAGATCCCGGTAAAGATTCAATTTATGTGAAGCATAAAAAATAAATTCAGAACTCTGGATTCTCCTGTTTCAAAAAAAATGTTCAGCATTACATTTCAGTTCATTCACTGATCTAAAACTAAAACATATCAGTGAGTTATAGAATATGATATTATGCTTAAAAGTAAGTTTTTTCAAATATGCCGCCTGTGCCCAACACATTAGTTGTGACTTTGTTTCATAAAATAATCTAGGCTCGGAAACCCACTACTCTTGAGTGGTGGGATGAGAGTCGTCTTCCTTTCTCAACCTTGCGTCTCTATA
>CADBNP010000167.1 GCA_902796095.1 uncultured Aeromonadales bacterium
AAAGAATACTCAAAATTGTCAGATTTCTCATTATCGGAAGTTCTCTCTATGCTGCAAGAGTTCTCAATATTGCAGGATTTCCCAGTACTGCCGGATTTTTCAATATTGTCCGATTTCTCCATATTCTCCATAAAACCAAGACTACCCGTTTACACTTTCTTCCGTGCAGTTATCAATCCCGGCATAGCCGGCCACGATCCTGAAATCCTCATCACTGAACATAGATTCGTTGTTTTTCATAACATTATAAAGGAGTTTCATTCGCCACGCTGAATAAATAATGGTCGGTGTATAGAAGCTTTTACGATCCTTACGTAAAAGCCATAGAAAAAGATCAGTCTGCTGCTTTCTGGAGAGAATCTCAACCTCAGAAATGCCGTGTTCTCTGCAAAAACCTTTAATGGCATCCACAAACTCTATGTATACAGATGCATATTCCTGAGGAACAGTAACAGGTTCTGTGCTGATACCGGTAGTATCAATATTGTTGTTGTTGAGTATTCTGATCACATCAGAGCCGTATTGTTTTACAGCTCTCCAGTGCATTCCCGCCTTGACCAGTCCGGTCGGCTCTCTTATGCGGATCTGACATAAATTTGGAAGAATATCCTTTCGAATTACCTGCTGAATGGGAACATTAAATTTATGAGCAGTATCGTACCTGTAGGCAACAAGAGCTCTGAGTCTTGCCAGCTCCTGCAGACTCATTTTTCCTCTGGCATACCTGAGATATTCGGTATCAGGATCATAGGGAGTGAAAATTTTCCTGGTTACGTAATCAATCTCCTGCCGGTAAATTTCATAATTGCCTTTTTTGTCCATGTCACTCATCATGATCCGGTACAAATCGAGAAGATAATACACATCCATGGCGGCATATCTTATCTGATCTTCATTCAGAGGTCTCTGCAGCCACGTACTGAGTGTCTGATCCTTCAGAAGTTCCGCACCGATAAATCTTTTAACTGTATCGGCAAGTCCCGCTTTCTGCGTCAGACCGAGAAACGAAAGCATCACCTGCAGATCATCAACCCGTGCAGGAATTTTACCTGCACAGTAGTGGATCAGTTCCAGATCCTCATGCATGGAAAAAAACACAAATGTTGCACTGGAGGAAACAAACGCTTTCCAGAAAATATCCCTCTCTTCCTTATCAAGAGTGACAACATCCACAAGATAAAAGCTCTCGCCGTCATACAGCTGCACAAGAGCCGGCAAAGGATAAAGAGTATCCATTTTTACAAACTCGGTATCAACAGCCAGAAGATCCTTTTCCTGAAGGATCTTTACAAGTCCGGTCAGTTTATCCCTGTTGTCAACGTAACAGGTAGGAACATCAACAACATTCATACTAAGCAAACACCTCCAGTTTATTGTCCGTTTGCAGTTCCGTTATTCTCCCTTTCTCTGAGCTTCGCCCGCAGGATCTTGCCCACATTTGATTTAGGAAGCGAATCCACAAATTCGACATACTTTGGAACCTTGTAATGGGCAAGATACTGATAGCAGTAGCGGATCAGTTCCTCTTCCGTAAGTGAAGGATCCGATCTGACCGCAAAAACCTTTACCCTCTCGCCGCTGCCCTTATCTCTGACACCTATGGCGGCAGCCTCAACCACCTTCTCATGGGTAGATACTACCTCTTCTATTTCATTCGGATACACGTTAAAGCCAGATACAAGGATCATGTCCTTCTTGCGATCTACAAGCCTTATAAATCCATCCTCTTTCCAGACTCCGATATCTCCCGAATGGAACCATCCGTCAGTAAAGGACTGCTCATTGTCATGTTCCCGATACCAGTACCCTCTGGATACCTGAGGACCCTTGATCCACAGTTCACCCGGCTTATCGACCTCTGTAATATCTGCTCCGCCGTCATCCACAATTCTGATCTTCGTATACGCAGTCGGCTTTCCGATATTACCCGTATAGCATTTCTGATCGATAGGACCAACGCATACCAGAGGAGAGCACTCTGTCATGCCGTAACCCTCAAGAATAAAGGTGCCGGTGAGTTCCTGCCAGCGCTCCGCTACTGATTTCTGTATGGAGCTTCCTCCGCCCACCACGAGTTTCAGACAGGAAAAATCAAGTTTTGAAAAATCCCGATCATACGTAAGTGCATTGTAGAGAGTATTAACACCCGTCAGTATTGTCGGCTTAAAATCCCGGATGATTTTTACCAGTCTGTGAATTTTTCGGGGATCTACCACCAGTATGCCGTGTCCACCGATTCTGGAAATCAGAAGGAAATTAATTGTCAGAGCAAAGACATGATAAAGAGGAAGAGCGGAAATAATTTTCTCCTCACCCTTTTCAAGAATCGATCCGTATTCCAGCAGTGCCTGCTCAATATTGGTAAGCAGGTTATAGTGACTGAGTTCGGCACCTTTAGGTATGCCGGTTGTTCCTCCGGTATACTGAAGAAAGGCTATGTCATCAGGATCAACAGGTTCCGGCTCCACAGGACTTTTTGCTCCAAGTCTGATTGCCTGTCTGAAGGAATAATAACCGTGAAACCTCACTCCCCTGCCGGTACTGTTGAACAGACGGTTAACCAGATTAAGAGCAAATCCCTTTATCGGGGACATCATATCACCAAGTCTGGTAATCACCACGTTTTTAACCATGGTGTATTCGATGATTTCTGAAAGGCGATCGGCAAAATTCTCAAGGATTACTATTGCTGTGACGCCGGCATCCAACAGCTGATAATGCATTTCTCTTGAGGTGTACTGCGGATTGACATTCACAATGGTAACACCTGCTCTTAATGCACCCACCAGCAGAACAGGCATCTGCTGAACATTCGGCATTACCAGGGCAATGCGATCTCCCTTTTTCATTTTAAGTTCATTCAGCAGGAAGGAAGAAAAGGAGGTGACAAGAGCATTGATCTGACCATAGGTATAGACGGTGCCGAAGCTTGTAATCATGGGACGATCAAAATAGGAGGAGAAGGCATGAGTGAACATGTCTGACAATGAGCGAAAAGGAACCTTCATCCGTTCCTCTTTTGAAGATCCTTCCTGATCCTGATTACTATTCATACAATCTGAAACTTCAACAGACCTGATACCATGTAAAAGGCTTAAAAATGTTTTAATGTCCCGCTCTTCGAAGAACGGATGCTAAAACAGATAAATAAGAACACAAAGCAACAGTTTATCTTATCACAGCGCCGGAGCAAACTGGGTCATTTAATCTAAAAAGAAAAGTGCAATGTGAAGCAACTAGAATTTTAACATCAGGACGGCTGCTTAAGCTGTCCGGATTTAATTATTCATCCGGCTCAGGATAAACAAAACTCATGCCATACAAAATTCCTTCAGAACATAAGAAAGAACCAAAGATTCGAATGTCATACCTCATTTCTGAAGCTTAAATTTCTAAAAATCAGATCAAATCTTATTCCTCAGCATATTCCCATGGAATATACTTGATCATAGTTTGAACAGATCAGATTAAACGTGAAGTAATGCAGAAGTTTCTCATTCTGTTGCAGTCGTTTAATCTTTCAATCTAAAATCAAATCAGAAAAGAAATATTGCAGTTCGTCATGCTGCCGGGATCAAAATGTTTTTTAACTGGGATGCAAACCATATGAGCATTATAAGCCGCATATTCAAAACAACCTTAACAGCCGTTCTTCCTTTCCTGTCAGTAGGAGTTTCTGCTGATCCGCTGCAGGATAAGCTGATCGGAACATGGGTGGAGACAATACAGTTTAAGGACTATCCACTGGTCGTCCTTCACTTTGAAGGCTCAAAGGTAAAAGTCGAAAACATGTATGATAAAACCTTCACAGTTGAGTACAAAATTTCTGATGTGGAAAAGGATCAGTTTTTGGTATCTTTTGAATATACACACAAGGAAAAAAGAGGCAACGGCAGAATTATCGACAGAACAGAAAGACCGGAATTTCTTTTCCACATGGAGGATGGAGTTCCAATCCTGTCCGATTACCTCTTTGAGTACGACGGCAGAGGACTGATTCTCGGCGATGAATATCTCAAAAAAGAAAACTACAGGAAAGGTTTCGAATCAAGACTTAAGGTGAAGTTAGACAACCAGAAGCCTGTTCCCACATACATTGAAAATGAAGAACAAAAAGAATAGCAGAATCCAAATCTGTTATCTCTTCCTTTAACCCGTTATTTTTTGAAAAGGGGAAAATAAAAGTGCAGAAACAGCAAATCCCCTCACAGGGGGATTCTTAACAAAAAAATCTGGATAATGCCACTTTCAGCAAGGGCACAAATGCTGCATCTCCGGAACCGGGCAAAAATGAAACTACAGTCAGATAACGGCAGATCCGCCAGATCACAGCAGATCAATTATCCTCATTGTACAGTTCAAGATCTGTCAGACCCTCATTCCATGCCTTGTCAGCCTTGGCATCATCGCTTCTCTGCTTATCAAGGTAGGATAGATATTCATCATCTATATCTTCAGTTATGTACTTTCCTGTAAATACAGAAGTTTCAAAATCCTTAAGATTAGGATTTTCTGTTCGGACAGCCTTCTCCAGATCCGCAAGATCCTGATAAATAAGTCCGTCGGCTCCAATCAGTATGCAGACTTCGTCATTGCTTCTGCCATAAGCTATCAGCTCGTGACTTGTAGGCATATCAATACCGTAGACATTCGGATATCTGATTTCAGGTGCGGCGGAAGCAAAATAGACCTTCTCAGCTCCGGCCTCTCTTGCCAGATCTATAATCTGACCACTGGTTGTACCGCGCACAATGGAATCATCCACAAGCAGAACCTTCTTTCCCTTGAACTCTGATTTGATGGCATTCAGTTTGCTGCGGACCGACTTCTTGCGCTGCATCTGACCGGGCATAATAAATGTTCTTCCGATATAACGGTTCTTTACAAAACCCTGACGGTACTGGATACCGAGATACTTTGCTATCTCAAGAGCAATATCACAGGATGTCTCAGGAATTGGAATGATTACATCAATATCAAGATCCGGCCACTGACGCTTGATTTTCTCGCCAAGAAGTCTGCCCATATTGACGCGGGACGCATAAACGGAAACATCATTAAGGAATGAATCAGGACGCGCAAAATAAACATACTCAAAAATGCACGGCCTCAGCTGAACCTTTTCGCAGCACTGACGGGAGTGGAATTCACCGGATTCGGTAATATAGATTGCCTCTCCAGGATTTACGTCACGCTCAAGTTTGAAGCCAAGAATATCCAGAGCAACGCTTTCAGACGCCACCATATATTCCTTTTTACCGTTCTCAAGAACTCTTGAACCGTAAACCAGAGGACGAATCCCGTTAGGATCTCTGAAGGCCACCATACCGGCACCTATAATCAGAGCCACCACGGCATATGCACCTCTGATTTCTGAATTGACAGCAGTCACAGCTCTGAAAATATCATCCGGAGTCGGCAC
>CADBNP010000168.1 GCA_902796095.1 uncultured Aeromonadales bacterium
AGCCACCCTATGATGTAACGCCACTTTAGGTAGTAATACCTATCGGGGTTAAAGGCCGGAGGAGTAACATCCGTTACGACGGCTGGGTAGTTACAAGCCCATTTCCTTTAGGTGATGGGTAGTTGACAATATTGATTAGTTTCGGGCATTTGTCTGATTTTATCTCAGTTCAACAAAATATAATGAAGAAAAGTGTTTTGATCATACGCCGGATTAGAAACTGTGCCTTAGTCGGGTGTTTTAATGTGATCTGTTTATAATCTGTCATGCGGAGTTTTGCTGATATGGGAACATTCAATAACTCTAGAAAAATTTTTTCCGTTTCATTTGTGGTTGCCGCTTTATGCTTGACATACGGATATTCCATGAATGCCTGTGCCTCTGCCGGAGAACCTGATCTTCTGAGTAATTCCGGAGAATTGTTACAGTCTTATCCGGCCTCACTGGCACTTGCCGATGCGGCTTCTGACATTCGTGCACAGAGCGGAAGTTCTGATGACAGTCTCAGGAATTCTGATACGCAGTCTGCCGCATCCGGTAATCTTCCTGCCTGGACGATCATGGTTTATATGGCGGGTGACAACAATCTTGAAGGAATTCTTATCAACAATCTTCTGGAAATGGAGCAGGCACTTCCGCCTAATGTGGAAATAATTGTCCAGCTGGATCGCAGCAGGGGTTTTGTAACCGGTTACGGCAACTGGACCGGTGCCAGAATCTACCGTGTAAGGCGCAACTCCCTTTCCCCTGACATGCACAGCTTCTATGCAAGAAAAAGCATGAACATAAGTTTGAATATCACTTCTCAGCTGCTGGAGGAGCTGGGAGATATCAACTCAGGAGATCCTGTCAATATTGAAAATTTTGTTCGGTATGTCTCGAAGAGATTTCCTGCTCAGCGATATGCCTTCGTCAGCATGGATCATGGAGGCGGGTGGCATTCAAACATGGGGGATGACGAACACCATACCAATATGACAATAGGTCAGCTGACCGGTGCTCTGAAAAAAGGGGCGGCAGATCTTCCCCGCGGCAGGTTTGATCTGGTTATCTACGACATGTGTCTTATGGGACAGATGGATGTTGCATATGAAACAGCCTCCGTAGCTGACTACATGGTGGCAAGTCCGCCTAGTATTCCAAGTTATGCAACTGATTATGTATCTGTTCTGCCATATTTTACCGCTGACATAAGCAGTGAGGATCTGGGAAGGAAGATCGTTGAACTGAACACCAGATTTTTCAATTATTTCAACGGCGTTTCTGAAAATGCCGCCTTTTCGCTCTACGATTTATCAAAGGTTCCCGATATGCTTGATGCAGTACATGCTCTTGCTTCAAAGCTGAAAAAGCATGCGGAAACTGATACCGCGGCTCTCACCGTAAATACCAGCCTTACATATCATTACTCCGACAAGGCCTTTGACGATTTTATCAAGGGCAAATATATGTTTTCATCTCTGGATCTTGATCACTGGATGAAAAGGCTTCAGAAAGTATCTTCGGATTTTGATCCTGAGATTCGAAAAGTTCGTGAAGCCATGAAAAAGATGGTGATTGCAGCTGAAAAGACAGATGATTTTAACTATCCGGGAGGTATCGGGATCTATGTTCCCCTCCAGCGGGTAAATGTTTATGACGGGTATTTTAATACTGAATTTTCTTCAAAATCAGGAATGTCTGAATATCTTGCTGCACTGTTCAGCTCCCAGGAAAAAATCGCCGCCAATGAATCAGCGCCTGTAATCAGAAACATTCAGGTGGGAACTCCAAGGTTTCTTTCAGATGCCGGTTCTGAGAATCAGGGCAGCATTGAGATTGTTCCTTCCGATACTGTTGTTCCCATGTCAGGAACTTCCATAAAGTTTGAAATCTCCGGTAAAAATATTCTGGGAAGCACTATCAGTCAGTTAAGCTGGAATAAAACCAATCCGGAAACAAAGTATCTGAATTTCATTCAGCTTCTGGTTGATTTAAACCGCCGCAGTGAGCTGACAGCAGATGATCTTGCAAATGATTCCAGAGACATAATGCCGGATTATGTCGACGGCAGTAATGTTTTTGTCCGGGAGATGACCGGTCAGAAGTATATGATTTCAGATGGTTCGAAATTGTATAACGTGACAGTGTTTCACAATAACTTTGAATTTGAAAAGCTGGCGGTCAGGGGACTGTACAGGGATATGACTTTCAACGGAGAAATACCTGTGATTGCCTTTTTTGATGCCACAACCAGAAAAATTGTGGAAATAAAGGAGGAGTCAACCGGTAAAACTATTGTTCCGGCTTTAAATGCGACCCTGAAGGCAGGAACGACGACAGTCAGAAATCTCAGCGGTACTCCGGAGGAAACAGGAATGAGGAACGAATACTCAGAACCGATTCCTCTGTCTGTAATGAGTCTGATCCTGTCAAATCTGTCTGATGATGATGTATTTGTATATAAAATAGATTCAACCAGTATCTGGGGAAAATTTGCCAAACCGGAGTTTTCCAGGGAACTGAAAGTAAGCAACAGCACCAAGCAGCTGGAGATGATTGCCAATCTTAAATCTCACAGTAATGAGATTTTCGATACTTATGCAGTGGGTTATTATGCTGGCGATCCTGATTCCGGAATGACAATGCTTCCTACATTTGATCAGTGGACTCTGGTAGCAAGCGAGAAATCAAAAAGAAATTCAATGTTCAGTTCTCCTGCATGGCATAACAGTACCGGCAGACACGGACAGCTGTTTTTTACCATCAGTAATGATCGCCATACTCCTGTTGAGATGAGGTTTTCTCTGGCAGACGACACCAAGGATAATCTGTACAGAGACAATATGACATCCTATCAGGCATATATGGATTCTTCCGGCAGAGACCGGGTTCTGTATCTGACAGGTATAGGAACCGGTGTCCGCCTGGCATTGTACCCTCTCAGTGGGCTGAACAGGGAATCACTCCTTGGAACATGGATTGCTGATACCCACAGAATGGTATTTACAGAAAACACTGTTACTCTCGATTATTTCAGTGATTCTCATCCTGAACTGAAGGGTACATACAGGGGATCCTATGAGGTCAGAGACAATGTGGTAACAGTAGAAGAAGGAAAGTTTCCTGAGGGCATGGATCGCATGGCATTCATTCATGATCGGGCCACAGATTATCTTGTTCTTAAGGGCAGGAGCAGGTACCTTCTGTCCGGTACAAAAGCTCTTTCTGAGGAAAACATAACATTGCCGGAATTCAGAAAACAGGTTAAGGGCAGCTGGACAGCAGGTGA
>CADBNP010000169.1 GCA_902796095.1 uncultured Aeromonadales bacterium
ATGAAGTGCATCAGCCACAACAAGAGTATCTGACACTCCCGGCTTAAGCAGCTGCTCTGAATTCCTGCGGGCAAAATCTTGCGCTGTTTTTCTTAATTTCCGGTCTTTTTCTCCGTTCTGGTATGAGCAGTTCTGGCAACACTCTTTTTCTGAATTTGCAAAACTTTCGTACAGTTCTTTTTTCACCAGGTTTTCTGAAAGAAAATGCTCAAGCCCGGTAACAACAACGGAAGGGTTCAGCTCGGCATTGGTTACAATGGAGCGTCCTATGTAGGAAATGTATACACTGTCCCTTGCAGACATGAGTGTCTGCAGGAACATGAAAAGTTCGTCATCCCTGCTGTTTCGATCTCCCGCTCTTGATGTTTCGCATCCGCCCCGGCGGACAAGATCAAAATCATAAATTTCCTCATGACGAGGAAAATCGCGGCTGTTCATGCCTATCATAAAGATGTGACGGTACGGAATATGACGCATCGGAACAAATGAGCAGAAGCAGATCCTGCCGGAAATCAGATTTTTTCGCCCGCTGTCCAGACCGGCTCCTGCTTCCAGACACTCTTTAAAAACCTCCCGGCTGATGGAAACCCCGGGATCGGCGTATTCAGCACCGGCAACCAGATCTCTTATAATATTGTTGACAGCATATATCTCAGAAATATTTTCATAATCGTCTGCATAGAATTCATCGATAATCTGTGCATTAACCAGTTTCTTCCACTCTGCAGGCGTCAGGCTGTCTTTTTCTCTCAGCGTGCATCTCAGATCGTTGAGCTTTACAATCATCTGCCTTAGAGATGCAAGAACCTCCATATTATTCTCCGACATTTCATCTGAAATTCTTATGTCATCCAGCCAGCAGGAATCTGAATCATTCATTACAGAACCTGCCATCATGCGGCGAAGAGCTCTGTCCCAGGTGGAATAAACCCGGATCGTTTCCTCAGGTCCGTCAAATTCCGGATCCAGGAGTTCATCCTCGCAGCAGTCACCACGGATACAGACTTTTTTGATCCAGTCATTTATCTTATTAACATCTTCCGGTGTAAAACCGAAACGCCTGCGTATGGCAGAAACAGAAAGAAGCTTAAGAACAAGAGAACCGGTCAGCGGCGTTTCCGGAAGACTGAGAAGATCTACGACACTTGCGAAAAAAGTACTGATTTCTCCGTATTTCTGATCTGCAATACGGTATGGTATGCAGCGTTCATATTCTGCATGCTCTCTTCCGAATACTCCGTTGATATACGGTGCATAGGCATTGATATCAGGTGCATAGACAACTATATCGTTTGGGGAGAGCTTCGGAACCTCTCGACCATTCGGATCCTTTTGAGACTTCCGATCCTCATGATCCTTCTCGAACAGTCTCAGGATCCTGTCGTAAACAGCCTCTACCTCTCTCAGTTTTGAGTAGCAGGAATGAATTTCCAGATTATGCTCAAGATCCTCCCATATAAACGGTTCTCTTTTGAACTGTTCTCTTTGAAAATTATCAGAATCAGCTGATTTACGGAACGGATCTTCCTCGCGGGAATTAAGAATGCAGCTCTGCAGAAACTGCAGAACGCCTTTCCGCCCAGCCAGAGGATCAGAAAAACATTCATACTCCGCGGTTGAAATGCCGTCAGCCAGGCGTTTTACTGTATCTGTTCCCAGCTTTCCCCAGGATGCAAGAAGACGGTTGAAGCAATGCTTCTGACGCATGAAACCTTCAGATGACGGTCCGCCGTTTCCGGCATGAGCGCCGGAATCTAAGTATGCTGAATCTTTGGAAGCCGTTTCATACAGAATGTCAGAATCCGCATCAGAAAAACTTTTTTCGGCTATGCGGAGGCAATTTACTGCTGAAGAAACATTTTCAGAATCCGCATCGAAACCGCAGAAGCGGGACGGATTAAAGTACATGAAGATAATTCTGGTGTACCGGCTGAGGGTTTTAAGGAGTCTGAGATACAGCGGCTCAAGTGTTGAAAAACCGAAAACGAAAAGATTTTCCGGAAGACTTTTAATAAGCTGAGGATCCTGCTGTTCAGATTTCTGAATAATAACGTCAGCGGCAGCACTTACCGGTATACGTTTCAGTCCTTTGGAAGATACTGCCGAATTTAAACGGCTGCAGGCAGCAATTCTTTCCCAGAGAATAACCTGCCACATATTGCCGAGAACCAACTTCTGCTGAATGGCATCAAGACAGGCGAATTCATCAGGGGAAATGCCCTGCCACATTCTGTCCATGACATCACCGGATTTTCTCCCGGCTTCATATTCCCTGCTGTGTTCAGATTCTGATTCGCTTTCCGGATCCTGTCTGCACTTCCTGCATTTCTGCCGGTACAGATGATAATTTTCAGCATAGAAAGCAGCCGGGGATTTTTCGGCACATGAAGCCGAAGATGATGATGCGTTTTCAAGCCAGTCTCCGCGGCTTACGATATAGCGTTCAAAAATGCCTGCCAGAGCTTCACTGAGCTGATAAAGTCTGGTTTCATCAATCCTCTTTGCTTCCTTTGATTCTGGAACATCCGAGTCATCAGCTCTCTTTTCATCAGCCTGGTTTTCTTCCTCTGATACCCTGTCGTTTGAACCGGCATAACAGTCCCACTCGAAACCTCCCACCGGAATATCATTATTTTTATTTTTCTCTTCGGAAAGAAGGTGAATCTTTTTCAGGACCGACGGTTTGTCTGGAACCTGTACATAGTCCCTGACGCTTTTGAACGCATTCCTCAAATTCTCACTTAAGGCATCAGATCCGCTGAATCCTGGAGACGCAATTCTGCCAAGTTCCGAATAAATGATCCAGACAAGACTGCTTTTTCTGAGAATTCCGCTCCCGGAACAGTCTCCCGATGCATCAATCTTTGCAAACAGTCTCATGACAAAATCTGCAGGAGAGCTGCAGACATTTCTCATGCTTATACCCAGATTCTCTGCAAGCTTCAGATTTAGCCACTGCTCCATGCCGGGATTGGGGATCAGAAACTCTACGGGATCCAGAGGGTTCGAACTTATGCCATTTTTTATCAGCTTTGCTGCCAGAACAGCGAGACGTTCGATCCTGTTGGAATGATAAACCGTAAAGTTGTGTTCTGTTTTCTCAGAGGAAACGCCGCTGATTCCCTGCAGATCCTGTAATGTGCTGCCATCCATAGTAACAGTTCTCCGGTTAATGCTGTAAGCAGATATCTTAATCTGATACTAGCATTCAAAGAATTATCATTCTCAAAACATGATCAAATTTCGGGGAATATATGACATCTAAATTCGGAAAAACGCAGCAATCATCATTGCCGCGAAACAGGAAAAGCAGAATTATTCAAAATAAAAGTGTCTGAAGGAGGACGCCACGACATAACCGTGGACTCAGTTCAGAATCTGAAACTCGATAAACATTCAGCAGAAAAAACAAAGTCAGGACTTTATCCAGGACGGGCGTGACGATAACCGCTGTACTTGAACATAAGACTATTACTTCGAACATGCTTAATATTCCTATTTACAGCACACTGCATGTTCGTCAAGTTTCAGAATTCACCGGCTCAGAGTGCAATCCAGGCAAAAACAGCTCACAACAGCCGCTATGCTGTGCTTCTTTTTCATAGCTTCCTGTTGTGAAGCACTATCTCGCGAAAGACTTTGTTCAGTTCCGAACTGTCCCAGTTTCTGTCATCCTCAGCCGCAGCAGAAACTCCACACCAGGTATTAAGCTCATTTTCAATAAATCTGCTGACTACAGGTACTGCAGGAATTTTCTCCTTCTCTCCTGTTTTCAGTTTGATATCAAGAAGTTCCTCTATGGATGTTCTCAGCTCCACCGGCAGATCCTGCTTCATAAGCTCCGCAAACTCCACCGGAGGCGGTTCGCGGCAGTTATCAATGTATCTTGCGGCCAGAAGAGGTCTCAGTGCATAGAAGTATTTTTTGCAGCTGACCTTTTCCTGCTGACTGAGGAAGGTCAGAAAAGTATTTTTTGCCAGACCGCAGTAATGACGAAGAGCCGCCCTTACTGAAAAGTAGTTCACGGCAGCGCTGCGAACGGTCTCCCATTCATCAGAATCCCGGTAAACCACAGGAGAATTCAGCCATTCAAAGAAAACCGCATTTCCTTTTGAAATCTGTCTCAGAGCCTTTCCCAGATCCCAGCCGTTTATGTCATAAACATCATCAAGCTGCCACTCTATAAAATCCGGAGCCTCATCAATGCGCAGATACTCTTCAGCAGGACGTACATAAACAAAGCGCACATCATAGTCACTGTCGGGAGAGGCAAGTCCCCAGGCTCTGCTCCCCGATTCGACGGCATAAAGGATCCGCACGTTTCGTTCCTTTTCCACCATGGACAGTCTGGTTCTGATTTCGTTTTCCATATCCATATTCACAGCCTCCCGGTGACCGCATAAAGATTTATGCGCTCGACAAATCGGCCGACGGCCCGCATGTCAGGCTCAGCCGGAAGTTTCGTATGCTTTACAGCTTCATCCAGTTTATTCTCGTACTCATCAACAACATCATAGAAATCCCGGGAATATGTTCCGTCAGGCAGCATATAGTCCCCGCGTCTGATAGACAGCAGCAGCGGCAGATCATCAGTTCTTCGTGTAATGATCTCTCCTCTCTCAACCACATCTTTTGCCATCATCAGCAGCCTGACCAGATGCATGGCATGCTTGTTCAGATGATTTTCATCCTTCTTTCTGTTGCGTGAGCCAAGTCTGTCGTATTCTCTCAGCACTCCGCGAAACCGGCTGGAAAGATCGGCAAACTTCCTTAAAGGATAGTGATGACATGCGGCATCAACAAAAATCTCCTGATCCAGGTCGGGATTATTCGAGCGGCCAAGAGAGAGCTTTATGTCAGCCTGTTCATCTCCTGAACTCAGGTTTACACAGTTGAAGTTGTCAATAACGCTCTGCACTGAATTCATGATGTGGCGTTCCCTGTCAGCCTGAGGCAGCGAATCACGGGCAAGAGCATTCTGAAGACGCCGGAGCTGATCATTGGCATATCTTCCGAAACTGCGCACAGCCTTCAGTGAAAGAAAAATTCCGGCATTGCTCCTGAGCTCCTGTCCAAGAGGAGTCTTTATGAGATACTGATCATCCTCCAGTCCCAGAATTTCACAGGTGTTGGGATTGCACTCCAGCAGAAGTTTTACCATTTTATTAAAACTGTAAATCACCGTATCTGTTCTTTCATCCACATACTGTTCAAACTCTGTAAGTCCTATCAGATCCGAAGGAAGATTCAGAGTTATTCCGCGAAAATCAACATCACTGCCCTCATTACTTGTTCCGTATGCATAACTTCCGCCAAGACCCAGGAGCATTATTCTGT
The DNA here is from genome assembly GCA_902796095.1 of uncultured Aeromonadales bacterium. Classification (GTDB taxonomy): domain Bacteria; phylum Pseudomonadota; class Gammaproteobacteria; order Enterobacterales; family Succinivibrionaceae; genus UBA2804. The sequence goes on from CADBNP010000169.1 coordinate 5,338, forward strand.
CTCCGAGTCTTTCGTTTGTTCTTATAAAGTCATAGTCATCTGTTTTCAACAGCTCATTAAAATCCATAAAACACTCATGAAATTTATCAAATAATTCCTGCCATGCCTGCCCAAAAAATCCTGGTACAGTCAGTCAAGCATGCGGGAGTACAGTCTGTCACCCCGACGGCACGTCATCACTGTCGAAACTTAACAGAGCCGGTAAGGATCCGGAATCCCGTACAGTCAGAAGACATTCGTACCATCACTTCAGCAGTTTCATACGGCAGCCGAAGAAGACTGCCGCCTCTTCATCGCAGATGTTTCAGGCAGCAGACACAAACAACTGAACACTGTTCTTTGCCGGAGCATACCATCATATTTCAAATCAAATTGCCGTAAAAAATACTGCCAGTACAGTCTTTTTCACAATGCAGTCCATATCAGAAAATCAATGCACATCATCCGGATTTCTTCCCGTCAAGAAGGAAACGCAGCATTTCCGGCTTGAAATCCGGACAGGTATCATACATGGCGTGACCGTAACCGTCATACTGAATTTTTCTGAAGTCCGGACTGATCTTCATACGCTCAGCCATAGTTTCAAATGCCTCCGCTCCTGTAACTCTGTCATCTGAAGATCCTGCAAGAAGCACGGGACACTTTATCCGGTGAAGTTCTGAAGTGACATCAAAGTCCCTCATTCCTTTGGCAAGAATAATGAATCTTTTCAGATCCTCCGGTTTTGTCATTCCCGCCGCGACTCTGAACGCATCCCTGTTTTTGGAGAAAAATTCAGGCGGATAGATATCCTCACCCATGCTCAGAAACAGTTCACGGATTTTATTCTCCTCCGCAAGACGGACCCACTTTTCTACAGTTCTGAAGCCGTTGGCTGTTACCCGGGACGCAGTTGATGCAAGTACAAGCTTTTTCACAAGTTCAGACTCATCAATGCACATCCTCATGGCAATCATTCCGCCCTGAGACACGCCGTAAAGACATATTCCGGAAAGTCCTAGTTTCTGAACAGCCTCACAGGTATCCCCGGCCATGTCTGATACAGTGTATTCCTGCGGCGGATCACTTCGCCTTTCAAAAAGATAA